>JAOTWM010000213.1 GCA_029862885.1 Gammaproteobacteria bacterium | reverse complement strand
CCGACGGAAGAGGTATTGATGGAACTTTAACAGTGTCGATGGCCGAATGATTACCGATACCTTGGTAATTCGGTTTCGCGTAAGAAAAAGCGCCCCCAATCCGAAAATAAATCGATTGGCTGTCGTGGGATTCGGGGCGCGTTGTTGAGATCGGTTGATAATCAGCAATTGCTGTTTGAGTAAGAGGTTCTCGGCTACTACCGCTTTGGTGCCGCCCGGGCTGATGAGTTTCGCGAAAGTGGCAAGGAGATGGGCAAACAGCACGAGTAGATCTTTCATACGACGGCAGGGTGGGGTGGATCACCGTTCATGGCAAGACTGCTCAAGCGCCGGGTTATAGGGTGGAATTACGAATACGCCATGCACAGGTTCGAAGACCCGTGCCGTCCGTGAACTCGGGGGCGACGAGTTAGGTCAAAGGAAGGGTCGCGTCGCGCCGAGGGGATGATGATGGCGGGATGAAAACGTATTGCCCACATTGGCATGATCGATTATTGGCAAAAATCTTTAGTTGAGCGGAATGTGTTTTTGTTGCAGTGCAGCATGTAATTATATAGACTCATCAAACGGAAGCACGATTATTGCTTCTCCTTTCACGAGTAACTAGGGGAACGACTGAATGAAGCTTAAGTTTTTCATCGCTGGCGCGGCGTTAACTACGTTGAGCGCATCTCCGGTGTTGGCCGACGACGATAGCGGCTGGTATTTGGGTGGATCTGTCAATCGGCTGAGTGCCGATCAGAACAACGTTAACGATGTGGATTTTGACGACAGTGATAACGCCTTTGGGATAAAGCTGGGCCACATGTTTACTGACCTGGTGGGTATCGAGGGCGGCTACTTGGATCTCGGGGACTACCACACGAGAGGTAATGACAAGGGTATCGATCTTAGTCTCGACGCGGAGGGATTCTATGTCGTCGGCGTACTGAACCTCCCGGTGGCGAATACTTGGGATATTTACGGGAAGCTCGGTGTATTTGCCTTTGACTCCGACACTGATGCCTTAGATTTCGATGAATCGTCCACGGAGGCGTTCGGTACGATTGGCGCGGAGTATGATTTTGGTTTATGGAATGTGTTTGGTGAGTTATCCAAAATCGATACGGACACCAACGATCTAAGCATCGATATTTTGTCTCTAGGCGTCAAGTTCGAATTCGGTCGCTAGTCGACCACTATTTTGACAGCCCCGGCCGGCATGTTTACTGGCCGGGGCTTTATGTTTGCCGTTAGTAAGTCATAGAACTTACAGAACCGAGACCAACAAGAGGACAGTGCAAACCGAACGGGTCTGCATACAACTACTTCGCGGTGATCCACGAACTACCACGCCGACGTCATCATTGCTCGCTGTATGGGCGCCATTGTATCTGGAGATGTCGCGAATTCTACGTGCTGCACTTGCAGGGGGTACCCACAATAGCGAAGCGTGGGGGTGTTGATGCAACCAGCAGTATGCGGGTGTTGAAGCGGCGCTACTAGTGAGCTTTGGTGAACACCGTGAATGACTGAACGGGGGTGGCAATTTCACTTAAATGATAACACCCGCGCCGAGTGGCGTTGAGAAAACCACTCGACAACCAACCTTGGATCGATCCAACGCTTTAAGATATCGTCCTGTGACCTACTGCAGCGCGGGATCGAAATGATCTTTCTGGCGCTAGCGCTCGCAGATTCGAACGTCGCTGAGCACGATTCGGCAGGCCGCCGCGACGCAATTGCAATCGGGGCGACCGGCCGAAATATCTTCCATCAAAGCAAGAACTTCACTCCGACTCCGGCTGATCGTAATCGCTCGTGATGTTTTCAAGAGCGATCACCGCTGGTCGGTGTGTCAACCCTTCGAGAGCCACCGTAAACTCTGTGAGCTCGGCGTCGTAGCGGACGCTCAACGGTGTCGGGTAGCGTCCTGGTTTGGCGACCAAGCGTGGCTGCGGCACTTCCATGGTAACAACTTGGCTCGCCTGCGCACGCACACTTTCGATGAACGCGTGGGTAATCATTGGCTCGAGAGTAGTCACTCGGCCCTCGTAGGAACCGTAGATAAACGTCTGGCTGAAGCGCTCGCCGCTTAACTCGGGCGAGCTGGGGTCGAGCCAATGGCTTTCCATTCGGGGATTCACCTCGGAGCCGCGAACCTAACCGGCCGGAAGATAGTGTGCCGCCGGTGACGTCAGTCCCTTAGCCTTGAAATCGGACACGGCGACGGTGATGAGGTCACGATCCGTACCGGGAATAAGATCAAAAGGAAAGTCAAAATGGGGAACATCGTAGACCCCCGTCGGTGGGTGCCCCTGCGGGTTCCAGTCGATGGAAACATGATCAAATGGTGTAAGTTGGGCTTCGGTTGGAAACCTCAGCACCGTAGCGCTGCTTTCATGATCTCCGCTTCCCGGTAGGCAGGACAGTGCGATTTCAGTGAGCTTCACCCAAAGTGAAAGGGGAAGGCCGGCCGCATCGACTTTCAAGACTGAACGTATGGTGCCGTTACGCAGCAGTTTGGTTTCGCCAACGGCAGTGTCGGCATAAGCAGGTAACTGGTATCCGGCCAAAACCATCGCGTCGGCCATGACTGGGCGTTCATCTCTCAGAAACGAACGGCCGGTTGATACTGTTTTCCAGACGTTTAGGCCCATACCGCAAGTCGGAACTGCGGTGCCCTCGAGTCAAGCATACGGGTGACGATTCTGATAAGCGGTATCGACACCCAACGCAAGGATGCGAACATTGGCCAAGCTATCGACGGGCACGGAAGCGCGTTCCGATCTGGGCGATGTAGCGAGTCACCAGCGCCATCGCCCCGAACAGACCCTTCTATATAGAATTGTTGAGTAATACTACCCGGGCTTTCTTGAACTGTTAACCTCTCAAGGGTGGTCACTGCCGGGCTATGTGCAACGCGAGTTCGAAGTCGCTCCTGCGCGTCCTGCACCCGCGACATTAGTGATTCCATTCAGGTCAGACTATCTGAAGTGCGGTCGTCAACGGTACGGTTTCCTGCGGGTTCGGTGCCAGGATTGCCATGCTGACCGGCTCCGAGTATTCAAGATCGATATCGAAACCTGCAGCCACTGCGGTGGCGCCGTCAAGATTATCGCCAGCATCGAAGACCCGGCAGTCGTGCAGCGTATTTTGGATCATCTGGCATGCCGGGCCGAATCCACCCAAGCGCTGCCGCATCCGGCCAGGGGCCGCCTTCGACTCCCCAGCCGCACGGATATTAATTGCACATCAACATTAACGCATGGAGGCGACGCACGATGGTGCACCGCTTTGCGGGTGCTCGCGCACCCGCAGCGTGAATACCGAAAAATCTCTACGATTGCTTCGTAATACGCGCATACCTCAACAAGGGTTGCGACCATCGGACCTCAAAAGATCCCATTGCCCCCTCAGTGCATAGTCCAAAGCTCCCCGGCCGCACATTTTCATCTCGAGACATATGGTTTATCCTTTCTATCCGTAACGCCTATTTTCACGCCCGGCAGGCACGCTTTCGAGATATCCTGATAAACAAACAGGCCTGCAATGGGTCCATACAATAGCCTAGGGCGCTTCAGAGCAGGGGGGAACGGTCATGAAAACTTCTACACGCCGCTGCGGCGCCGTTTTAGCCATTGTCGGCGCTTGTGTCCATGAGCTGGGGCAGCCACCGCCGATGCCGTTGGCGGCTACTACGCATTGTCAGGTGAATAGCGACGTGGTGCAATAGGTTCGTACGACCCAGTTGGGGATAGCGCACATTAACCGTGGTGAGAAGAATTGGACACAACAATGGTTGATCACGTCAACGCGATGCTGCCAATGAACATACTGTAACAACCTGCATACTTACCAATTGTCGACTACCCTAAATTGTAATGGTTTTATGATTCATCATCAGATGCTGCGGCTAATCACCGCTGCCATTCTGATCGTAGCCGGCTGCTCGCCGGCGTGGGCAGCCGACGTCATTTCGTTCACACTCATTGATGCCGATTCCGACGTACCCATTCCTTTCCACAACCCACTGACAAGCGGTGCCAGGATCGATCTTTCTTCACTCTCCAACTCGAACATCAATATACGTGCGGATGCAGATGGTGCTGTCGGCAGCATATCTTTCAATCTCACGGGTCAGGAAATCCGCGACCAGACAGAGAATGGGGCGCCCTACGCCCTGTTCGGTGATTCCTCGGGCAACTACAACGTCTGGACTCCCGCAATCGGCAGCTACACCCTCACTGCACGCAGCCATACCGCTTCCAACGGTGGTGGCACGGCGGGGTCGGACTTCACAGTGTCGTTCGAGGTCGCCAACGGGCCGCCACCACCTGCAGATGGAACCGGCGATGTCACCATCTCGGGCTCCTTGCAGCAGTGGCACCGCGTCACACTCGCCCTGTCGGGACCGGGTGCCACGGAAACCTCGTCACCAAATCCGTTCCTGGACTACCGGTTCAACGTCCTGTTCACAGGACCGAGCGGACAACAATTCGATGTACCTGGATATTTCGCCGGCGACGGCGCGGCTGAGCCCGCGCCCAGCGGCAATGTGTGGCATGCGCACCTGTCACCGAACGAGACCGGCACCTGGAGCTATCAGACTTCGTTCCGTCACGGGACGGATGCAGCGGTGGACGTGAGCGGTGCTGCCGGGACGCCGGTATCGACCTACGACGGGATAAGCAACACCTTCGTGGTCACGGCGTCCACCGCCTCCGGAAGCGATTTCCGGGCCCCCGGCCGAGGGCTCATCCGCAACCGCGGGGGCCACTACCTGACGGAGGCAGACGGCGACCCCTGGATAAAGGGCGGTCCCGATATACCCGAGAATTTTCTCGGCTACGACGGTTTCGATAACACACCAAACGCTGGACACTCATTTGCCGCCCATGATGCGGACTGGCAATCCGGTAATCCGGAATGGGGTGGCGACGACCGCAGCCACGGAATCATCGGGGCGTTGAACTTCATTGCCGATCGCGGGGCCAACTCAATCTACTTCCTGCCGATGAACCTGGGCGGGGATGGTGACGACACTTTTCCAACCATCACGGAAACCGACAAGACCCGCTTCGACTTGTCCAAGCTAGCGCAGTGGGATCAGGTTTTCACCCACGCCCAGTCGCGTGGGATCTTCCTCCACTTCGTCCTTGCCGAGACTGAACCGGGAAACGAAAACTACCACGACGGCGGAACCCTGGGGCCGCAGCGCAAACTCTACTACCGCATGCTCGCCAGCCGATTCGGCCACCAGCCGGGACTGCAGTGGAACCTCGGAGAGGAAAACGACTATGGCACCACCAAGCGCGAAGAGTTTGCAGCTTATCTGAAAGCCGTGGATGTGTACGACCACCCTGTAACCACACACACCCACGACGGTCAGTACACAGGCTTCTATGGCCCTTTGCTCGGTAATGCCGACTTCGACATCACATCTTTTCAGGGTGGGAATTCGGGTATCTCCATGTTCGATCTGATCGTAAGCTGGCGCCAGCAGTCCGCGTCAGCCGGCGTACCGTGGGCAGTCAGCTTTGACGAACCCCAGAAAATCGAAAACGATGTCAGTGACGTGACCAGCGGTTATCCGCACGGTCGCCGGGACAAGATGTGGCCGGTGTACATGGCGGGCGGTGCCGGATTTGAGTGGTACGTGCAGCAGGATGGCGGTGGACACTCCCTGGACCAGCAGATCGATGACTACAACATAATGTCGGCCGCGCTGTCGTGGACCGGCCATGCGCTGGACTTCCTGTCATTGCTGCCGGTCGCCGCGATGACTGCCGATCGAACCCTCGCCTGGGCAGCAAGTGGCAATACCTACACGATGTACAAGAGTGGGGAGATCTACGCCCTGTACAACGACCGCAGTGGTGACCAGTTCAGCCTTGACTTGAGTGCGGCTCCCGCCGCGAATTTCACCGTGCGCTGGTTCGACCCGCGATCCGGCGGCGTACTCGTGTTAGGCACCGTAACCACCGTGGTCGGAGGAAGCGTAGTGAATCTCGGATCCGCCCCTGCCGATACGGACGAAGACTGGGCCGTGCAGGTTAAGCTGGAGGACGGCGTGATCTTCGCGGATGATTTCGAGGACGGCGATACCTCAGCCTGGGATAAGACGTTTCCATGAGTGCAACAATTTCAAAAGCACGTGCGGTTGCCTTGTGCACGGTACTCGACATATTG
Source organism: Gammaproteobacteria bacterium (assembly GCA_029862885.1). Classification (GTDB taxonomy): domain Bacteria; phylum Pseudomonadota; class Gammaproteobacteria; order Arenicellales; family JAOTWM01; genus JAOTWM01. The sequence goes on along the minus strand of JAOTWM010000213.1, from coordinate 2,391 downwards.
CTGTTCGTCTCGTTGCCGGCTGATGCAGCTAGCATCGAAGTCACCAATATGGCCGCGCACAGCGGTAGCTATGGGCTTAAAGTCATTCCTACGACGCCATGCACCAGCCTCGATACAGTAATACTCAGCGACTATGTCGTAACGGCGCCTGAAGCTTTCGAAGCCTGCAAAAAGTTGAGCACAGCATCCGGCTTCGTCGTCTCCGATACGGGTGACGCTACGTTTACGGCGGGCACTGCCGTTATAATGAATAGCGGGTTCCGCGTCGACGCTGGGGGAGCATTGGCGGTGGTGATAGATCCGGGTCTGCTCCCTCTGGCGTACGTGCAGGACGACACTCCCAACGCCGAAACAACCTACCGCGCTGGATTCTACGTCAACCTGGACAATGCCACGTTCGATCTCGGGGATGAGATCGAACACTTCGTGGCCCATACGGCTGACTCGACACCGCAATTTAAGCTGCTCCTCCGCCAACAACCTGGTGGGCTGGAAGTCATTCTAGTGGTGCGTGAAGATAATGGCAATATGACCCAAACAACCGCAATTCCTCTGAGCAGTGGATGGAGCGAGATCTCCGTGGACTGGGAGGCCGCGTCCGATGCGACAGCCTCACTGTCGATCAACGCTCTTCCGCCAGTAACCTTGACGGGACTGAACACACAATCCGCCCGCATCGATTTCGTACGTTGGGGTGCAGTGGGCGGCAGTTTTTCCAAAACTCCCGGCCATTTCTTTCAGGACGATTTCGTCTCCACACGCTAGTGGTGTTAGCCAAATTGCAGGCTGCGCAGGTGCGTACCACCTTGGAGTCTTACTGGAGAAAACTAGTGACCGAATTTGTTTTGGTAGTCCTGTTAGCGCAAATTGCGACAATTTCATTCACCGCATTACGCCCTGCCAAATTGAAATTGAAGACTTGGTTCTATCCCATTATTGAGTATCCGATGTGCGCACGAGCGCGCTAAAAAAATGACCGGATCAACGGCACCTAGTTGCTATCAGGCATAATGCCGGATGCTACGGTGGCGCCAATATCGCGCGAAATGATTAGGCTGAGACCGCAACACTATCATCGTCTTGTACCCAAGGTAATTCAGGGACGATACTAACGGCCGGAGCGTAAGCTGATAGAACTAGTTCGAACCCATATACACAATGGCAACGATTTTTCCCAACTGGTTATCGAGAATTGTTTCGCTATTATCACCATTGAGGGCCCAATGGAGTTTCAATCCGATGTCGTTAAAAACATATACCTGGCCAGCCCCAAAGGGGGTGAGAATCGAATCTCGCCAATAGATTGAATGACTTCTGGTTTGCACCTGAACTGTATTTCGACCTGGTTTTCATGCGAATCATCGCCGTAACGGTACAGATGCCGGAGCTGATGTTTCACTCTTTACCCGAACTGCAGAATGTGGTCGCGATGCCCGACGAATTCTTTCGACCGATTGTAGAGTCATAGTAAGTCATAGGGTCACCTGCTAAATACAATAGTAGACCCTAATTGCTTGACCCACGATCCTCGCCGGGCGGCTTTCGCTGCGCTGTAGCCGCCGAAAACAATGACCGCGATTGCTAAATCGCGTTTATCTTTATTATGCGGGAATTCTCATCATCTACAGAGATACAGCCCATGCAGGACTGGCGCGAATCATTTGTGGAATTACGACGATCCAGGCTTCGGCAAAATAACCGCCGCGTCTTCGAACAACGTCCACAGCGAACTCGGCAGGTCGATGAACGCTTCCCGATAACGATCATCGTCTGTGGTCTCGGGCGTGACCTTGCGGATATAAATGTGCCGGATACGTTCTGCATGTCGACGCGCGATATCGCCGTATATTTCCGGGTCGTGTTCCCCTGAATCGCCGATCAGAATAAACATGCGTCGTGGATACGCGTCGAGCAGTGCTTCGATGACAGGCGGTTTCGACTCACGCGACGACTTGAATAGATTTAAGAACGATTCGTCTTTGATTCGAAACAGTTTTAGGTGAAACGAACCGAGCGGAAATTTCGATGCATCCATGAACTCGCGAAGCGCGGGGTAGAGCTGCCAGGGCGAAGACGATACGTAATGGAACATGGCACCGGCGTCCGCGAGCCGATGGTAGGCGTCGGCCATGCCCGACGGGGCCGCGAAGGGCTTTAAAAAAGTGTTGGCAAGCAGAGCCTTTCTGTCCGTAACATCGCTGATCTTGATAGTGTCGTCGATATCCGAGATAACCGACAGTCCCGCCGATCCCGGAAATAGAGCGTCACCCGCGAATTCACGTTGGTCTCCGGGCGGTAGGATCGCGCTGTAACCGAGCCGGAAGTTATCGGGTTCTTCACCGTCGCTGCGCCGCCGCAATGCGACTTCCGTTTCGAGGTGCCCGTTGTCTC
>JAOTWM010000212.1 GCA_029862885.1 Gammaproteobacteria bacterium | reverse complement strand
GAAACACTTCGAATCGATGCAGGCACAGGCGGCCATGCTGAATGAGCATGGCCAAGCGAATGCCGAGGCCGTCCCGCGCGCTCGCCAGCGCGAAGAAATCGGCAGCGATTTTTATTACGGAGGCCTCGCGATCAATGAAGGCGGACACGTGCACCCCGCGCTTTATTTTAAGGGTTTGTATCAAGCCTGCGAGAAACGCGGCGTTGGAATATGCGCGCAGGCACCCGTCCGCGAATTGCGCCGACACAACAACGGGTGGCTGATAAAAACGGCCCGCGGCGAGATGGCCTCCGGCGATGTGGTAATAGCCACCAATGGTTATACCGGCGATATCACACCCACATTCAAACGCCGTCTGCTGCCTTTACGGCCGTATATGATTGCGACCGAATCGCTGCCGGGCGACCTTGCCCGGAACCTCAGCCCGAAAAACAGGGCTTTCTCGGACAGCCAACGCATTGTCGCCTTCTTTCGTTTGTCGAGTGACGGTCGGCGCATGATATTCGGTAGCCGGGTGAAGTGGACAGATATATCGGGAGCGGAAATGGCGGCGCCGCGGTACGACATTATGATCGCACGTTATCCGCAGCTTGCCGGTTATAAAGTCACGCATGCGTGGCATGGCAACGTCGCGCTCACCTTGGATGAGCGGCCGCATACCGGCATGCTCGACGGACTGCACTATGCGCTCGGCTGTAACGGCTCTGGGGTGGCGATGATGACTTACCTGGGCACCCAAGTAGCACGCAAGATCGCCCGCGCGGCCAATTACACCTGTGCGTTCGATCGCGATTTTCCGGATCATCCGCTGTACAACGGAAACTCTCGCTGGTTCCTGCCGCTGGTCGGTAATTATCTGCGCGCCCGTGACTGGTTCGACAGAAATCTGGGCTAATACCGGATGCTATTTGCGGCACTGGCGACGCCCTCACAACAGCCCAGCGTTTTGTTAAGCGGTGTAGGTTTAGTTACGGCAAGCCAGCACGGTAGCGCCGCAACGACGCCAGCGAATGCCGCGCATAGTAGGCCGTCTGCTCGTCCGGGTAGCGGTGCTCGACACCGACCGGGCATGCGCCGCGAGCTAAACACTGCGCCTCACAAACCGACCCGGACTTGAGCCGGAAGCCGATACAGGTCGCTAACGCCAACGGGTTGTCGGCGCGTACCGCGCCCGGTGGGCACGTCGAGACGCATGGTTTATCGGCACAACTCACACACGGCGATTCCGAAAGCTGCGCTCTGGTCGGCGGCAATGACTGCGTAACCAGAATCGCACTACGATAAGCGAACCACAAACCAAACTTGGCATGAATGCCGAGCCCTAACGGCGAAGGGTGATGCCATCCCGCCAGAACCCCCAATTGCTGCAACGGGATCGCGTTGCGGCCCGGATACAGATGTAACGCATCGTCACATTGCAGATATTCGGCGACGAAACGTTCGGCGAGATATCGACTGAATGCGTCGACCGGATTGTCACTACGCATGCCGAACGCCTGTAGCGCACTCCAGAACGTCACACCACCAGCGGCGATCAGCACTAGGCTACGGTAGCGCTCGAAAGCAACGCCGTCGGCCCGCAGCGGATCGCAGATAGGTGCCGGTAGATTGGCAACATCGAAAATGCCAAGTATGTTCAGTCCACTGTCGGCCAAAAACTGCCTACCCGATTGCAGTCGTTTGGATGTCTCCGGCATGAATTAGATTTTCGTTATAGGGCACCCGCTATTCTACTCTGGTCCTGCGCTTTATTACGGCGAATTTGCTGATACATTTTCGCGAGCCGGTCGGTACACGAAGGCATGAACGCGCGGCCAATTCCAGCAGCGGACCCATCACACACTATCGATCGGCGGCACAAGCGGCTATAGTCGGCCCGAAAATTCGCCCGAAGCACCCGTTAATATCAACTTTGATAGAGTACAGGAGCTGTGACTCAATCCATCGATATCCAGGGACATCGCGGCGCACGCGGAATCCGCCCCGAGAATTCGCTCGCGAGTTTTGCCGCGGCACTGTCGATAGGCCTGACCACACTGGAGTTCGACGTCGGCATTACGGCCGACCAACACGTCGTGATCATGCACGATCGCTGCTTGAATCCAGCCACGGTGCGCGATGCATCGGGGCGATGGCTCGATGAGCCTGGACCCTCGGTGTGGAGTTTGACACTCGCGCAACTGCGTCAATACGACGTTGGCCGTATCGACCCCACCTCCGATTACGCTCGGGAGTGCCCGGACCAAGTTGCAATCGACGGCGCGCGGGTGCCGACCCTGGAGGAACTCGTTCAGCTGATCCAGTACGCTGGAAACGATAAGATACGATTCAATATCGAAACCAAGATTTCCCCTGAGGCACCGGACGAGACCTGCGACGTGGAAACCTTTGCGAGGCGGGTAATCGCGGAAATTCAACGGCTCGGCATTACCGAACGCTGCACGATACAGTCGTTCGATTGGCGCGTGTTACAACACACGCAACGACTCGTGCCGGAGGTTGTGGCGGGTTATTTGAGCGCGCAACAACCGTGGTTTGACACCGTTTGGGTGAATAGTGAGCAGCCATCACCGTGGACCGGGCGCTGGCAATACGACGATTACGGAGGATCCGTACCAAACATGATTAAGGCCGCGGGCGGCGATGTGTGGTCACCGTACTACGGTGAGTTATCAGCGGAGTCGATCGAAGAAGCCCACGCCCTCGGCCTGCGCGTGATCCCATGGACGGTCAACCGCATTCCCGATATGCAGCGTTTGCTCGATTGGCAGATCGACGGAATGATTTCGGACTATCCGCAACGATTACGCGATGTCGTGCAGCAGCGCGGCCTACCGTTGCCGGACCCGACGCCGGTCGACGCCGTGACACCCACCCATGCATGATGGCATTACGGGCGCCGCTGTCGTTATTGCGAACGGACACTACCAAACGCCTGATGCCAAGGTGTCGCACGGTTTGGTGCGTGGCTCGGACCGGTTTCGAGTGCGCGCGGTCATCGACCCGGACTGCGCCGGCGCAGACGCGGGTTTCGCGCTTGACAGCATACATCGGGACATACCTGTGGTCGCCGAACTCGCGGATGCGCTGCGCTGTGCCGCCGAACCTCTCGACTACGCAATTATCGGTGTCGCCACCCACGGTGGCGCGTTAACGCCGGACATTAAACGCGTTGTTGCCAGTGCCATCGACGCGGGCTTAGGAATCATCAACGGCCTGCACGACTTGGTGGGCGACGATGTCGATTTAGCCACCAGCGCACGACGGCGCGGTGTCGCCATCGTCGATCTGCGCCGGCCACGGCCGGCCAGGGAACTGCATTTCTGGAGTGGCGCGATTCGTGGCGTGCGGACTCCCCGCGTTGCTGTACTCGGTACCGATTGTGCGTTGGGAAAACGCACCACCACTCGGCTGCTGACCGGCGCACTGCGCGCATCCGGCATCCGCGCCGAAATGATTTATACCGGGCAAACCGGTTGGATGCAGGGCGCACGCTACGGATTTATTTTGGATTCCACGCTGAATGATTTTGTAAGTGGCGAGTTGGAGCATGCGGTGCTCGAATGCGAGCGCGGCTCAAAACCCGATGTGATGTTGCTGGAGGGGCAGTCTTCGTTACGCAACCCGACCGGTCCTTGTGGCGCCGAGCTGCTACTTTCGGGCGGAGCAAGTGGGGTTGTGTTGCAACATGCGCCGCGGCGACGTTTTTTTGATGGAGACAGCGAGCCGATTCCCCCGCTTGCGAGTGAAATCGCATTGATCGCCGCGTACGGCGTCGACACACTTGCGGTCACACTAAACACCGATGGAATGGCTGACGACACTCGACAAACCGAGGCACATCGATTGCGTGTAGAACTCGGAATTCCGGTGCTGTGCCCGCTCGAAGACGGCATCGACGAATTGGTCGGGCTGGTGCGCGATCATATCGACAAGCCGCTATGAAAATTACCCGTATCGACAGTCGCCGTGAGCATTTGCCCCTTACGCGCCCCTATACGATCGCCTATGAAACGGTCTCGGCGGTGACCAATTATATCGTCGAGATCACGACCGCCGACGGCCGGCGCGGTTTCGGTGCGGCGTCGCCGTCCGCACACGTGACCGGCGAAACGGAAGCGGCGTGCGCGCAGGCACTGAAGGCCGAAAATCTTGATTGGCTAATGGGCGAGGACATTCGCCGCGCTGCCGCACTGCTCCGTGCGCTGGGCCAACCCATGGAGGCCACACCGGCGGCTCGCGCCGCCGTCGATATCGCGTTACACGATCTGTTCGCACAACAACTCGATCTGCCGCTCGTCGACGTGCTGGGCCGGGTACACCAGAAGTTGCCGACTTCTATTACGATTGGCATCAAGGATCTCGACGCTACGCTGGAGGAAGCGAAAGAGTATATCGGTCAGGGGTTTCGAATACTTAAAGTGAAACTTGGGCGTTCCGTTGAAGAAGACATCGCGCGCCTTATTCTTTTGCGGGAATGTATCGATCGCGATATACGAATTCGGGTTGATCCCAACCAAGGCTATGACATCGATCGTTTGCAGAAATTCATGGCCCAGACACAGGCGTTCGATGTCGAATTTGTCGAGCAGCCATTGCCGGTAAATGAATTCGGTGCATTACGGGAATTCGATTCCACGTTTCGTCAGCGCATCGCGGCCGACGAGGGCCTACTCACGCCACGGCACGCACTCGATCTGCTAACGCCGTCGCCAGCCTGCGGAATATTCAACATAAAACTCATGAAATGCGGCGGCGTAGCGCCTGCGCTCGCGATCGCTCAGATCGCCGAAGCGGCGGACATCGAGTTGATGTGGGGATGCATGGATGAAAGCATCATCAGCATCAGCGCCGCATTGCACGCCGCACTCGCCTGCCCCGCTACCCGCTATCTCGACCTGGACGGCAGCTTGGATCTGAGCCGCGACGTCGTCAGCGGTGGATTCGTGCTGCGCGATGGCGAATTGTCGGTCGGTGATCGACCGGGGCTTGGAGTGGTCCCATTCGATTGAAAATGTAGCGGACTCCACACGGACTGTCGCGGGGACGGGCGCGCATAATCAGTCCTTCGTATTGCCGGTTTTGGGCTTCGCCTCTAACCGGCCGACGCGGCCCCCCACTTCGGGAAAAGGTTTGCTATCGCAGGCGGTATAGATTGGCAACAAATTCCGGCGGCAATTATTATTGTTATGCCTTCATTTTATCCGCCACCAGACAGATGATTTCGAACATGATGGCAGCAGCAACCAGCGAGGTTATTTTGTTGGATGAATCTTTAGTGGGCATTAGACACACAACATCGCCTCCAATCACGTTTTTGCCACGCACACCGTGCAACAACTTCATCACATCCGAAATCTTAAAGCCTTCGAATGCGGGTTCGATGTTGGCTACGGCCGGCGCTACCGTCGGGTCCAGACAATCCAGATCGAAGGTAATGTATAGCGGCTCGTCTCCGACTCGATCATTGATAATCTCGATGCATTTTTCGACGCCGTAGTCGTCGTAGTTTTCCTTAGTAATTACTTCGTATCCCAACTCGTAACTGGGCTCGAGCCAATCCAGAGTGCGCGGGTTACCGCGGATGCCGATTTGTACACTCTTGGTCGGGTCCACATGGCCGTCACGTACTAGGTAACTTGCCCAATGCGCGGCCGATTTTTTGGCACCGAGAAAATGATCCAGATTATGGTAGGCATCCGTATGGGCGTCGAAGTGCAGCAACACGGCCTTCCGGCCACCGGTCAGCTTGGACTGAGCACCACCGATCGCTTGCAAAATTCCGCCGGTGATAGCGTGGTCGCCGCCAACCGACACCGGCCTTACGCCGGCGTCATCGATTTTCCGGTAATAGTCAGTGATGCGCTCAATACATTTTTCGTTGTCATTCGCCTCATGCAACGGTACATCACCGAGATCGTTAATACGGCACATGTCCCAAGGAACAATTCCAAACTTCATGTGCGCCCGCCGGTTTAGTGCCGACACGTCGCGTACTGCGCGCGGCCCAAGGTGCTGATCGCGTTCTGTGGTGCCGTTGCCGGTGCTGTGCGGCACACCCACTAAAGCAATATCGCAATTATTGGGGTCAAGGATATGAGGGCACCGAAACAGCGTGGGAACACCCCACCAGTAAAGACCATCCAGCATCGTTGCGTGATCTCTGTTGTGTTTATCGTTCATAAGTCGGCACCTATTGTTGCTACGCCAGCGCGGATTGTCGGCGACAGTTTATATAAGATTACATCGTACGTTGGTACTGTGGCCAACGCGCAGGTACGATAAGTATTGGGGAGATGTCATAATACCGCTGCCATCGGGATCAGCCCGTGCTGCTGGCATGGGAATCCCACATCAGCGTTTGCACCACGAGCAACCGAAATCAATGCCAAACCGAAGACCGAATAGCCGAATAGCCGTCGCGGCCGAAATACAAGCGCGCGCGACCGGCAGCACGCGGTGGGTAGCCGCTAATTTGCTGGAAATTTCCCGCGATAGCGCGCGGTTGGTCGTTAATGAGGCAATTGGCGCGCAACACGAGCGCATTGAGATTCTGCTGCCGTCCGGTGAAAGCTCGGGGCTCGTGGTCGGTGCGACGATTACGCGGGTTCAGCCTCACGACAACGGCAATCTCCTTGTCGCCCGCCTACGATCGCTGGGGGCCGCTGAACTGGCCGAGCTGGAACGGATCTTCGCATTATTGATGGGACACGACAGCAGCCCGAGGCGGGCGTCGGTCAGCGTTTCATATCGACTTAATATCGAATACCGAAATCTCGCCGAACTCGAATCGATTCTGAATGACATCGGGGACCACGGTTTTTTGATGCTGGCCCTCGCGACAACCCCGGAAATGTATCAAACAGTTCGCGTTGTGGTTTCCCCGCCTAACCAATCCGAACTAAGGTTTAAAGCCAGGGTGGTAAAAATCGATGCCGCCTCACGTGCTGCCGATTCGACGAAACTCGTCGGCTTGCAGTTTCAGAAGCTGGACGACTCCAAACAACGCAAGATTGCGAAAGCTTTGCGGCGTCTGGCCGACAGCGGCTAAATCCGGCCTCGATGTCGATGAATTTTCTTCAGCCACAGCTTCGCGGTGGCGCGAATGTATTTCCGTAAATACCCAACCAATCTCAGATTCAGCGGATAAGCCTTTATCGCACGCTCATAGGATTTTTTGGCGCCAACCAGATCGCCATGCTTCAGCAACGCCCGCGACACCAGCAAACACCATCGCGAATAAACTTCCGGACGCAAAGAAAAATAGTCGCGTGGCAATACTTTCGAGTCGAACAACAAATCTACCATTTGCATACCGGCGGCTGCTAACGCATTCGCATTATTGCGCAAACTGGCGTCGTGTTTGAAAATCGCGACGACCGGATCGGAAAATGATACGCATTCGAATAACGCTATTGCTTGCGAAAAGAAAACATAGTCTTCGCTGGTGCGGATGGTTTCAGGGTACCGCAGTGCATCAATGACGCGTTTGCGCAACATAATGGCTCCGCCGTTGCATACGCATAATTCGCCCCGAACGAAACGGCGGAAGTTTTGGAACTTTGTCGGGCTCACATTCGGCGCCGGCCGCGTACGGGACGACCCATCTCGATACACAGACCGGTACCCGCCGCAGATGAGATCGGCATCGGGGTTAGCGGCGATAGCCCGTCGGAAATGCGACAATGCATCCGGCAACATTCGGTCGTCGGCGTCGAGAAATAAGAGGTAATCCCCGAAACACCGTTGTGCGCCGTTGTTACGTGCAGCACCAGGACCGCGGTTCGATTGCCAATAATAGCGCACCCGCGACGGGTGTCGGGCCGCCCATCGCATCGCCACCTCGGCCGTATCGTCGCTGGAGCCATCGTCGACCACGACAATTTCCAGCGCACTGTCATCTTGCTGCAGTACCGAATCCAATGCGGCAGGCAGGAATGATCCGTAATTGTAGACTGGGATCACTACCGAGATTTTCGGTGCCGCAGACTGCACGATGGCTGGATCGGAGTTCACTGACAACATAATCGATCCACTGTACCGCGGCAAAGCCGCCACCGCCAAGCGCCACAACGATGGCCGTTGGCGCTGGAGGCTACGAATATAAGGCGCTAAACTGGAGCCACTTCAAAAAAGAGTCGAGACATTGGGGGATATTGATTTGCAAAGGGCCTCAACCCCCTTGCTCCGGGTTGAGGACTTGCATGTGGATTTTCGTATCCACAACAGTCGCGTCGAAGCCGTGCGCGGGATATCGTTCACCGTGAACCGGGGCGCTACTGTGGCATTGGTGGGCGAATCGGGATCCGGTAAATCGGTTACTGCCCAGGCGATCATGGGAATTTTGCCCGACATCAGCCGAATCTCCGCCGGTCGTATTTTATTGCACTCGGCCGACGCGTCAAACGGGATTATCGATATTGCTCAACTTGACCGCCACGGCGATTCGATGCGATCGATCCGAGGCGGCAGTATATCCATTATTTTTCAAGAACCGATGACATCGCTGTCGCCGTTGCATACCGTTGGTGACCAAGTCAGTGAAGCGTTATTCTTACACCGCGACGTCGGTAAGGTTGAAGGCATGGAACTCACCGCCGAAATGTTGCGCATGGTGGGCTTTCCGAATCCCGAGCGTGC
>JAOTWM010000211.1 GCA_029862885.1 Gammaproteobacteria bacterium | reverse complement strand
CTCGATCCATAGCTACGGCTATGAATCTTCGGATGATCGTACCGACTACTTAGCTTAATTTCCCCTGAAGTCCAAACCCTTCGTGAAGTGTCCGGGCTAGCCCGGTCCGCTACCGACGAATATCGTAGCCGTCTCCCGAGCGGACATCAGATACGGTATCCCATAAGGAATCAGAAACGATTGTCCGCGCTCTAAATCCAGATTAGAGCCGCCCCGCGAGTTAAGTGTCAGTTTCCCATCGAGCACGATCCCAAGCTGGACGCCACGGGTACCACCGGCGGCGTCACTCTCACCGGAATTCAGCTGAACTCGAGACAACTCGAATTCCAGAGCAGGAGTCAGATACCGAGTACGCGTATCCGACCCTCGGTCGGATTCGAGCTCGAGTACCGTAGGTTTGCCGCATTTGAATGTCAGCACCGATAACAATTCCTCGACATCGACCCGCTTTGGCGTCAAACCGCCGCGCAGCACGTTGTTCGAGTTAGCCATGATTTCGACACCCGTGCCTTCGAGGTAGGAATGCGGCTCGCCTGCGGGCAGGTACATCGCTTGACCGGGCCGCAAGCGCACAAGGTTCAGTAAGAACACGCTAAACAACCCACGATCCTTGACATCGTCGCGCGAGAACTCATCGTCTGCTCGGATTGCCCAATACTCTGGGTCTGCTTTTCCGAATTTACGGTTCTCGTTGGCAGTCCTCAGCCGTTGCATTAGCGGAATTAGCCGTCGATTCACCTCAAGCTGAGGTAACTGCATCAGTTTGACGTACAGTTTGACCATCCCGTCGTGGGTCAATGTCCTGTCCGCAACGAGGTCACTGAGCTCCGGTATGTCGTGTACTGTTCGATCAACCTCGTCGAGTGGCCTGAATCCCCGCAATGCATAGAAGTCTTCAAGCGCTGAAATCAGCTCTGGCTTGTGCTTGTCGTCCTTATAGCTGCGCTTGGGATCGTCAAGATCGAGACCGGAATGATTATCTCGCGCGAATCCGGATTCGGCTTGCTCCGTGTTCGGGTGCGCTTGTATCGACAATGGTTTTGTCGCGGAGAGTATCTTCATCAAGAAGGGAAACGCTCCATCGAACCGCTCGAATGCTCTTTCGCCGAGCAACACAGGGCCCGCCGCCCCCATCAGCCGATTCAAGGCGATTTCGCCGCTGCCGATAGTCGCATGCGCTGGAAGATCCGGGTGCGCCCCCAGCCAAAGCTCGGCGAATGGTTCGTGCTTTGGATTGGCTTGGCCGAGTAATTCGGGAATCACATCGGTGTTGCCCCAAGCGTAATGCTGCACGCCGCCACGCACTCGCAGCGGGTACGGCGCACGGTTCCATTCCTCGAATGTGGCCGCATCGACAGGAAGTTGTTCGGATTTTGACATGAGTCTCAAAGCAGGCGTGATTCTAGCATTCACGATTCTGAACCTAGTGTAGCGTTTCTTTCGACACGGTGGTGTCTGGTAGGACTCCCCGACGCGGGCCGATTCAGTACCATCCTCTAAGGCTCGCACGCGTGGCGGGGGTACTGACAAACCTAGTGCTGTCTGCATTAACTTAAACGCTCCCTCTTCGAGATGGGGCCAATTCAGCCCTCTAAAAAGCCGATTACCGTGGACTACACCGGGAAAGTAGATCGTAACGTCCAGAAATCAAAGTAGTTATGATTCCTACCCATCACCAGCAAGACATTTGCGCTATCTGAGACAGCTACAGCCCACAGGGAAATTGACCTGAGCACGAACTCCGAGAAGATTATCTTGTCGATAAATGATCAAGAATATTTGAGTGGCAACCGACGGGTCGGCTGCCGCAAATAGGGCCGTTGATCTCATCATCAAGGGAACTCGCGGACTCAGTAAGGTCAAGGAAACATTCCTTGGCAGCGTTTCGCGAAAGGTTTGCAACCTGTTACAGGTGAATTGCCTGACGGTGAGGTAACGCCGTAACTCGGAATCCCTTTCAGCGGATCAGAGTTCTGGATGCTCGCCATCTGACTTCCTACTGTTGAGCGATCGATCGCAGAACGGGTAACAACAACGCTTAATTATAGGAGTCGTAGCACAGTTTCTAAGTCACAATGGCAGAAATAATCCCGTGAGGTCTAAACTCCCGCGCTCAGATCTCAGTTTTACTGATCTTCGAAATGAATAATGTGGTCCGTCCCCCATTACACATTGTAGCTATACGGCATCGTAACCCGGCGCCTGGGTTGGTCCACCACGCGGACCGGGGCTCAACCTATGCCTGCCAGTCGTATCGCAAGGCACTGGGCCAGTATCAGATGGGGCCCAGAATGAGTCGGAAACGCAATTGCCGGGATAACGCCGTGGCAGAGAGTTTATTCGATAACCTCAAAAACGAATTAATCTACTCGAGAAGCTTTACCAATCGCGACAAAGCGAAAGCCGCCATAATCGATTACATCGATGTGTTCTATAATCGTCAGCGACTTCACCAATCCTTGCATCATACTTCTCCTGAAGAGTACGCAAGCATGGCAGATGTTGCTCAGATTAACTGCCCGTAATAACCAGTGCCGTTCACTCCGTTCCCTTTACTTTGACACATTCTTAGAATGTTCTTAGACTCTTCTTATATATTGACGGAGATCAACTTACCGAGACCGGATTGCGGTGACCATTTCACAGGTAATCTCCTTTGGGTGAGCACAGAATGCGAAGCATCTTTTCTAGAATCTTGACGAAACTCCGCTTGCGCGGGGCCCCAAAAAAAACGCCGGCAGAAAAGGATTGTCTCGCCCGGAAATACGCTGGGTGTCACGATGACAAGCACTGCCCATATTGCAGCCCGACCGAGCAGGCGTTGCGTGCGGCAGTACCTTTCGATGATGGTGTCTGAGCAGGAGGATCAAGCTTTAAGCATGGCCTGCATCTTGATGTCGGTATTGGCCAAGTAGTCGACCGATAGTACTTTCTTTGCCTGCATGAGTCGCTTTGCCACGCGAATTTCGCGCGCATTATTGACCGATATCGCACCGACAATTATTCCGCCTTTTAGATACATCGTGAGGAACGCCGCTTCGGCGGGATTTTCCCTTGTCGCGGTCTCATCCCAATCTTCGGGTAAGCCTATCATCTGGATATTCGCGTCATGTTGATCTGACCAGAACCAGGGTATTTCGCCATACGCTTCCCCCTTGTCCAACATGGATTTCGCAGCAGCGATGCCTTGATTCTGGGCATTCTCCCACGATTCGAGTCGAATGCGTCGGTTCAACTGTTTATTGGGATGGTTGGTCACATCACCAGCGGAAAATATATCGGGATCCGAGGTGCGACAAAGATCATCGACGATGATACCGTTTTCGACCGCGATACCGGCCTCGGCCGCGAGTTCGGTATTGGCAATCACGCCGATACCGATAACAGCGAATGCGCAGTCGATGGATTCACCATTCGATAGCAGTGCGCGCTCAAGCCTGCTTACGCCTTCGAATCGTTCGACCACGGTTCCAAGTCGGACCTCAACACCGTTGTCCTGATGGAGCTTCACCATCCAGTTGCTTATATCGGGTGTAACTGCGCGGCCGCAAAGACGATCAGCCGCTTCCACAACAACTGATCTACAACCGAGTTTGCTGAGTGTGGCGGCAACTTCCAGTCCAATCCATCCGCCGCCGACGATAAGCACTTTCGATCCTTTGCGTATATCGGCCCGAATCGCGAGCGAATCGTCTATGCTGCGTAGATAGTGAATGCCGGTAAGCTCGGCGCCATCGATCGGCAGCAAACGGGGGCGGGTCCCAGTGGTAATGGCAAGCCGGTCATAAATCCGCGTATCGCTGTTATCTAACGAAACCTGTTTGGTCGCTCTATCGATGGCGGTAGCGCGTGTGCCCGGCAAAACTTCGATGCCCAGAGCGTCATAGGTTTCCGGCGGCCAGAAATAGGTACCGTCGACGTCAACCTCGCCCAACAGGGCGGCCTTGGACAGCGGTGGCCGTTCGTAGGGGAGGTAGGGTTCTTCTCCTATCAGAACGACTCGGCCCGTGAATTTTTCGGCGCGAAGGGTTTTGGCAATCCAGCCACCGGCCTGGCCGGCACCGATGATTACGAAAGTTCGCGTGTCGCGCATTCGGAGCCGGTTGCGTCCAGCGATCTATTCTTTATCGTCACCGGTATTATTCACAGCGTGATATTCAATCTCACTATCAGTATTTCTTCACTTCACCAAATTCGCTAAATTGCCGGTAACAATTCAACTAGCCTGTCTCAATGCCGACAAATACTGTGTTGCCATTCAGCTTCACGGGATAAGTCTTGAGGTCGATCTCAGCAGGCGGATTTACCGCTTTACCTGTTTTGATATCAAAACAAGCACTGTGAAGCGGGCACTCAATCCGGTCTCCTTCGACAAAACCATCGGCAAGTTTGACGTGTTCGTGCGTGCAGAGCCCGTGAGTCGCATAGAACTTTCCTTCTATCCGATAGAGCGCAATTTCCTCATCCCCCACGTCAACCGCCATGACCTCTTCATCCTCCAGGTCATCTGTGTTTGCCACAGCATGAAACTCTAATTTGCTCATCGACTGATCGGCGGGTTGTGAAGTTTTGGCCGCCGGCTGAGTTTTACTTTTGTCTTGAAGTTCAACTGTGACCGAAGTTTGCCCGATCGAAATTGGATAGAGTCGAAGCTTTCTGCCATGCTTTGGGGCTAAGCATTCTCCGGTTTTCACATCGAACTTCCATCCATGTTGCGAGCATTCTATTACCGACCCCTCTAATTCTCCTTTGACCAACTGGGCTCCTTTATGGGTGCAATGATTCTGGGTCGCGTAAAATTCCCCCATTACGTTATACAGCGCGATGCGAGTTCCTTCGATCGTAAAAGACTTGCAACTTCCTTCTGGAACCTCAGACATATCACAAAGTACGTGTTTAGCCATAATCGCTACTACATATTATCCGATTTGTAATTTGATTCAGGAAAATACAGCGAATCCTACAAAATCTGCAGAACAGGCTGGCGACCTAGATCGGCCGCCAGCACAGATCGATTACGGTTGAAGATTTAGTGCATCGATCACGTTGCGAGAAAAGAAACGCTCTCGCTGCCATTCTTCCATATCCGGATACAATTCGATATACATCTCGACGCCACTCACACCACTTGAATCCCAGTGCGGGTAGTCGCTGGTGAGGCCCATGTTGCGACCGCTGAACCATTGCACTGTTTCCTGGAGCAAGGCCTCCGCTGGTTCAAAAGAGCAAATCGTACATTGCCGCCTGAAGTATTCAGATGGATCAATGGTCAATTCTGCAGTTTCGCTTCTTGGGCGACCGGCAACGTGCTCGTCCATACGAAATAGAAAATACGGTACCCAGGTTGCACCGGCTTCGCAAAATAATACCTGAAGCGTCGGGTGTCGTTCCAACACGCCATACCCGATCAATCCACACATACCGGTGGCCATTTCACAGGGATGGGACACTACATGGGCGAGCCAGTACTTATCGTACTTGTAGTCGGTGCTGTAGGTGGCGTTGTAGGTACCAGTGGCTTCGTGGAACAGCAAGGCCATGCCCAAATCCGTCATGGTCTTCCAAACCTGATCCCAGCTTTCTTCCCAGTAATGCACGTTATTCATCACGTTAGGCCGCATCCAGACAGCGGTTGCGCCGAGTTTGTGGCAACGCTTAATCTCCTCTACCGCCCATTCGGGCTTTAATGGAATGGTGGCGCACCAGATATGGCGTCTGTTTGTGGCGAAGTCGTTCACCATCCAGTCGTTATAGGCACGGGCAAGGGCGTATTGTAGTTCCAGGTTGATGATATCGGGAATGAATAGGCCCATGGTCGGAAACCAGATCCCGATATCGACTCCGCCCATGTCCATATCTTCGTCGCGATAGGTCAAAGAGTGTTTGTAGGCTTCCTCGTACGGTAACGATTCGCCGCGCGGCCGTTGGTCACCGCAACCCTCTAAACGTCCACCTCCATATCCCCGAGGTTTTTGGTAGAGACGGCCTTCCATCATGATTCGCGGCGAGCCTTGATTATCGGTCACCAGTTTTGGTGCTTCCTTTTCGAATTCCTCGTCCAGGTATTTGGTGAGAGCCTCCGGTGGTTCAATAACGTGACGGTCAGCGTCGATGACGAAAAACTCCTTAGCCGTTTTTTTACTATCTGAGCGGTGCGAAGCAGCGACCGCCTGATAGTGTTCTTCAGCGGTCGTCTTGACTGCAGCTTTTGCCATAATTTTGCCCCTGTTAGTGAAGTCTGTCATTCTGAGTGCTGGTTATTAGCGCTCAGTTCAGAATAAGTAACTGTCAAATAGTGGACAAGAGGCAAGCAATATTCATCAAAAGCGTCTTTATGGAGCCTAATGCAGAGCCTGCCGGGTCTTCTGTAACCCGGAGAAATGTCACATAATTGACATAAGTCGCAGCCCTACAGCAGCAAAGTTATACTGGCTAGTAGTGTTTTGATTTTCTAAACGAAAGAGCAACTGCTACTTTGTCGATACTAAATTATCGTCGGTTGCTTGCATAAATAGATCTAGGAGGAGTCCGAAATGAAAAGAAATACCGTTGCATTTATCCTGTCTTCAGCCCTGTTTACGATCGCAATTGTCGGCACCACAGCCAGTGCCCAAGAATTCCCGTCGCGTCCGATAGATTTGATTGTAAATTTTGGCCCCGGCGGCGGTGCGGACGGAATGGGTAGGACGGTAGCCCGCCTGCTATCGCCGATTGTCAATGTGCCGGTACCGGCGTCCAACGTGGCAGGAGCGGCCGGCAATACCGGGTTAACGAAGGTCGCGGGCTCCGAAGCCGACGGCTACACAATCGGTACCATGACGGGGTTGACGGTATCGTCCTGGGCCTCGGGGATGGGCAGTCTGACGCCGGATGATTTCTCTTATTTGGCTATTGTGCAGTCGTCGCCCTCAATGTTGTACGTGCCCAAAGACAGCCAGTTCAAAAGCTACCAAGACTTGCTGGACTACACCAAGGCTAATCCTGGCGAAGTGCGTGTCGCGACTGCCGGACTCGGGACCCTCGATGATTTGACTGTGAAGTTTCTTGGCACCAAGGGCCACGAGATGAAAAACGTTCCGTATGCCAAACCCGCGGAGCGCTATATCTCTCCATTGGGTGGTCACACTGAAGTTTTGTACGAAGAACCCGGCGACGTCGTTCAGTTTCTGGAATCCGGGCAAATGCGACCATTAGTTGTCTTCAGCGAAAATCGGCACGCACGATTCCCCGACGTGCCCACGTCTTTCGAGTTCGGACATGAGATCTCGTTTCCCAATTGGCGTGGTGTGGTGACTGCCTCCAAAGTGCCCGCCGATCGTACCCAAAAACTCAATGAGGCGATGGCAAAAGTGGTGGCGCACCCAGACTGGAAAGAGTACTGCGCCGTAAAATTTAGCTGTATCGAGCCGAGCACTCCAAACGAAGCTCACGTTTTCGTGAAACAGCAGTTCGATGATTTGTCCAAATTTATGAAGCAATTTGGCATCACCAAATAAATAGATCGTCGGCATAAATTTTGTTACCGTTGGGGCCCTTTTGTCTCGGGGCTCCAACCGGTTCCAATGGCCTGGCTGGTGGACCCAGTGGCTTGGTGTAAACCGGGTTGAAAGCTGCAATGCTGCTGACTTCGCTTAACCGCCACGGCTTGACCGGACCGCTGGTAACGGTGTGCGTAGGAGTCGTCGCATTGATCTTCCTGCACGACGGCGGCGACACCAAACTGGTGGTCGACGAGGGCAGCCTAGGTCCTTGGAGTTGGCCGCGGGTGATGTTATTCGGTGTCATCGTGTCCGGTTTGATATGGGGCGTGTCACGCTGGCATCTGGCGAAGAAAATCGCCAATGACAACCAAAGTGAGATTCAATACGACAGCGTGAAGCTGGTCGGCGGTATCCTTGCCGTAGTCTTGTACGGCGCCGCAATGGTCTATATTGGTTTTGCGTTTGCCACGTTCTTTTTTCTTGTCACGTGGTTTCTATTGGGCGGATTGCGTAAGCCGCTACCACTCATTGCCAACAGCGTATTAGGCACGTTGGCGCTCCTATATCTGTTCCTTAAAGTCGCATATTTACCGTTGCCCCGTGGGATTGGGTTCATGGATAGGCTGACCGTGGCTCTGTACCAATTTCTGGGCATTTTTTAGCGGCGCCCTCGATCGACTACGCAGTCAAAAATAATAATGGAAATTCTGCAAAATCTAATGGTCGGGTTATCGCATCTGTTCGGCATAACACCCATTTTACTGTTGGTCGGTGGCATTTTCATTGGTGTTGTGGCCGGTGCACTACCTGGGATTTCGTTCGTCAACGCAATGGCGCTGGCATTGCCGTTTACCTACGTAATGCAACCGACCAACGCGATGGTGTTTCTTTCGGGTTTGTACTGTGGTGGTGTGTTTGGCGGTTCGATATCATCCATTCTGATAAATATCCCTGGGTCGCCTGGGTCGTTGCCTGCAACCTGGGATGGCTATCCGATGACCAAACGTGGCGAGTCTGCCCGAGCACTGGGAATTGCCATCACCTGTTCGGCGATTGGAGGACTCGCCAGCGCGTTGATGATGATCTTTGTTTCGCCTCCGTTCGCTAACTTCGCCTTGAAATTCGACCAACCGGAGTTTTTTGCGGCGACGGTCCTTGGATTGGTGTC
>JAOTWM010000209.1 GCA_029862885.1 Gammaproteobacteria bacterium | reverse complement strand
ACACTGTCACGGCCGCCTAAATTAGCCGTCCCTGAAAAATGCCCTTTTTGGCCGTCGGCGGCGTTGCCTACAGGGATGTAGGTAATGAGCGAGAGCAGGGAAGCGGTAGCGTTGCCCCGTGACTTCCGATGCTCGTTTACTAGCATGTAAACTTCGTTTCGGTTTCTCGGGCGCCTTGCCGACAACTAAAATGACACTTTTCCGAAACGACTAAACTCGTTCATATCAATTACTAATATGGCGGACCAAGGTCCGCCAGGTCACGCGTTCTCGAGTCACGTTATGCAGCGATCGCCACTTGCACCGAAACGGTTCCCGACATTGGCCGACGTATCGGGTGTGCGGCTCGCCGGCGTCGCGGCCGGCGTTAAACGGCGCGGGAAACTCGATTTGTTTCTCGCCGAATTGGCCCGCGGAACGGCTGTGGCCGCCGTGCTAACCCAGTCACGGACCGCTTCTGCCCCGGTGGATTGGTGTCGTAGCCTGCGCCCAACGGGCCGGGGCCGCGCTATTATCGTTAACGCGGGTAATGCAAATGCGTTCACCGGTCGGGTCGGCGCGGAGCATGTGCGACGCATGGCAGAGGCGACGGTCGCGCGCCTCGGTTGCCGCACACGCGACGTGTGGGTTGCGTCAACCGGAGTCATCGGTGAACCGTTGCCGGCGGATCGGATCACCGCCGCAGTGCCCAAGTTGGTGAATAGCTTGGCGCCAGGGAATTGGGGGTCCGCGGCGAGGGCTATTATGACCACGGACACGTTTCCAAAAGGCGCGAGTGCCGTTACCCGGATCGGTGCTAAAAATGTCACCATCAGCGGAATTGCCAAAGGTTCCGGAATGATCGCCCCGGACATGGCTACGATGCTCGCGTTTGTGTTTACCGATGCAAAAATCTCCGCACCGGTATTGAACAATCTGTTACGACGCGCGACGGATCGAAGTTTTAATTGCATTACTGTGGACTCCGATACCTCGACGAGCGATACGTTGTTGTTAGCGGCCACGGGTTGCGCGGGTAATAGGCCGCCCGGGGCCGCAAACGACGCGCAGCTGCGACCCTTCGCTGACGCGCTGCAGGGGGTGTTGATCGACTTGGCGACCCAGATCGTGCGTGACGGTGAAGGTGCTTCGAAATTCATCACGATTGACGTCAGCGGTGCGCGTTCTCGTCGCGCTGCACGTCGCGTTGGTTTGGCGATTGCGAACTCACCACTCGTAAAAACTGCCATTGCCGGTGAAGATGCGAATTGGGGCCGTATCGTGATGGCGGTCGGAAAGAGCGGTGAACAGGCGGATCGCGACTCATTACGAATTGCCATAGGTGGCGTCGACATCGCGATGCGGGGTCAGCGTGTCGGCGACTACGACGAGTCGCTCGTGACCGAGCATCTACGTGGCACGGAAATACATATTGGCGTCGACCTCGCTGTCGGGCGGGGTCGGGCACGGGTGTGGACCTGCGACTTGACCCACGATTACATCCGGATCAATGCCGAGTACCGTAGCTGATGTCGCGGTTGCACGTAGCCGTTGGTATCGTAACCGACACCCGTGGTCGCGTCTTGGTGGATCAACGTCCGACCGGTATTGCCTGTTCCGGCCAGTGGGAATTTCCCGGTGGAAAAATCGAAACTGGGGAAATCCCATATCAAGCGCTATGTCGCGAACTCCACGAGGAACTGGATATCGGCGTGCTGGATGCGAAACCGTTGATCGTAGTGCCTTACGACTACGACGATCGCCAAGTGCTGCTGCACGTCTGGCGAGTCCTCGAATATCGTGGTATTCCGCGGGGTCGTGAACAACAACCGATCCGTTGGGTGCGCATCGAGGAGATCGCTGAACTCGATTTTTTGCCCGCGAATCGGCCGATTATTAACGCATTAGCCTAGTCGTTACGATCGCCGGCCGCTGCCGGTTTGCGCTGGGTGGCGAGGCGGAGCCGAAATCCGCCGATCAGCTATGGCCAAGATACTTTTGGTGCAGCGCATCGACCTGGTGGATTAACGTATCGATATCGTTGTCGTTAACAAGGACGTCGTCGGCAATCGCGAGGCGTTGTTCACGACTGGCCTGGGCCGCGAATATCGCTGTGATTTGTTCATCATCGAGGCCACTGCGCGTTTTTAGCCAAACACGACGTTTGTGTTCAGGCGCATCCACCACCAACACATGATCCACCAGAGGGTGGGGGCCGGTCTCGGTCAGCAATGGGATCGCCAACACACAATAAGGGCCATCGATACTCCGAATACGCCGCGCCATTTCCATGCGAATCAAAGGGTGTAGGATGCGTTCCAGACTTTGCCGTTTTGCCGGTGTCGCAAACACTATTTCCCGCAGCCGATCGCGGTCGAGTGCACCGTCCGGTTTTAGGACGATGTCGCCAAACTCTCGTGCGATCGTGCGTACGGCCGGCTGGCCCGCTTGTGTAAGTTTATGGGCGATCCGGTCGGCATCGATGACGGTCACGCCCAGCTCCTCGAAGCGATCCGATACCGTGGTCTTACCGCTGCCAATTCCTCCGGTCAGGCCAACGCGCAGCATCGGAAGACCCTCATGTGCAATGTTGCCTTGGACGAGAGTTAGCCACCCAAGCTCGCCAATGGAAAGTAGCGAGTGGTGATCGTCGAACCCCATAGCATAGCGACCCACCCGGCACCCGCAAGATAAGGCCCGAATGGAATCGGCAAATGGCGATCCCGGCCGCGGCCGATAATGAGGATGAGGCTAATGATGGTGCCTATTGCGGACGCCAACAAAAGGATGAGCGGTAAGGATTGCCATCCCAACCATGCCCCAAGAGTAGCGAGTAGCTTGAAATCGCCGTAACCCATACCTTCCTTACCGGTTACCAGGCGGAATCCATGGTAGACGCTCCACAAGATCAGGTAGCCTGCCACGGCGCCAACAACGGCGGACGCTAAATCCGTAAACAGGCCGAACAGGTTAGCCAGCAACCCAAGCCAAAGTAACGGCAGAGTGATTACATCGGGTAGGATTTGCCGGTCGAAGTCAATAACGCTCAGTGCGATTAGCGCCCATGTCAATCCCAATGCCAGCAAGCTGCCCCACCCGATGCCTAATTGTTGAATCACGATAACCGACAGCACGGCCGTAACAATTTCGATGAGTGGATAGCGCCAAGCGATGCGTGATTTGCACTCGTAGCAGCGTCCCCGCAACCACAAGAAACTCAAAACCGGGATGTTCTCCCAAGCGCTGATTTGATGCCCGCAATGTGGGCAACGTGACCTCGGTAGAAATAATCCTGGAACGTCGGGAGGTTCCTCGGATTGTTCAATGTTAAGTAGCTCGCGGCACTGTGCGGACCACTGCACGTCCAACATTTGCGGCAGCCGGTGGATGACTACATTAAGAAAACTGCCGACACAAAGCCCGAACAGGCCGACAATCAGACTTAAGTAGGCGCCATTGATTGCAAGTACGGCCAGATAATCCATCGTGAAAATCGATTGTGTGGGCAGGCTGGATTATTTCACGTGAAAGGGCGGCCACGCCAGACGACTCGCCTAACGCCTTGGCCGATGGCGTGTTCGGCGCACGTATTTCTAATTACAACCAGGAATTCCGAATTACGATATCGAACGTGGCCAACGCCACAATCGTTCGCACGCTACAAACGAGACATTATCGCCGGCGACAGTAATTTTCTCTTTAGAAGTAATCTTCTACTGTCATGTGAATGACGAACTTAGAACACAGCCGCCATCTTGAAGATCGGCAAGTACATCGCCACCACCACCGTTCCGACTGTGACGCCGAGAAATACGATCATAATGGGTTCGATCAAACTGCTGATTGCCGCTACCGCGTCATCCACCTCGCGCTCGTAGAAATCGGCGACTTTGTCGAGCATGGCCTCAAGTTCGCCCGATTCTTCGCCGGTTTCCACCATTTGCAGCGCCATATTCGGGAATATGCCGGTCTGAGTCATCGCAGCGTGCAGCGGTCGGCCGGTACTCACGTCGTTGCGGATGCCGATAATGGCGTTGTAATAGACGCGGTTACCGGTCGCATTGGCCACAGACTCCAACGAATCGACCAGCGGTACACCTGCGCCGAACATGGTCGCCAAGGTTCGAGCAAATCGCGCGACTGTGGCTTTTTGAATCACCGAGCCAAATACAGGGAGTTTCAAAGTGATTCGATCGACGAGGAACTGCAGCCGAGTTGAGCGTTTGTAAGTGAAGCCGATGAATAAGGTTGCGCCCACCGCGCCGCCAATCGCGTAATACCACTTAGCCTGAAACCAACGCGACGCATCGACAACCACCTGAGTCAAGCTGGGCAGCTGGCCGCCGAAACTAAGGAATAGATCCTCAAATTGCGGGATGACGAATATCAACAAACAGGCAATAACGACGACCGCCACCACCACGATAGCGATTGGATAAAACATCGCTGATTTTACTTTGCTCTTGATGGCCTCCACCTTTTCCATATTGGTGGCGACTTTATCCAGTAGAGCATCGAGTGTGCCGGACTCTTCGCCGGCCGCTACCAGCGCCCGATAAAGGCGGTCGAAATGCAATGGATACTTCGCCAAAACCACACTCAAAGACGTGCCGCTTTCCACTTCCTGACGTATCCCATCAAACAACTCCTGCATTTTCGGATTGTCATGGCCGCGCGCAACAGCATGGTACGACTGCGCGATCGGGATGCCGGCGGCAATCATCGTCGAAATCTGGCGAGTCGCGATGGTAATATCTTTGGGTTTGATCGTGCTACCGATACTAAATAATGGTTTTGGCTTCTTACGAATACGGTTCGGTGAAATACCCTGGCGTCGGAGCGCGGACTTGACGAATGCCGGGTTGGGTCCCTCGGTCTCGCCCTTGATAATATTGCCGCGCCGATCTTTGCCACTCCAGACAAAGACTGTGAGTTTGGTCTGTGGATTTTTTGCCATGATCTATTGGTTCGTTACGCGCTCGACTTCTTCGAGGCTGGTTATACCGGTAATCACTTTGCGAATTCCGGATCGCCGCAAATCTGATACTCCATTCTTGGTCGCAAGCCTCACAATATCAGCCTCGGTACAGTCGCGCATGATTAGTTCGCCCATTTCTTCGGTTACGGGCATGACCTGAAACACGCCTGCTCGGCCCTTATACCCCTGCGTACAGGCGTTGCATCCGACCGGGCCGAATATCGTGAATTCCTTGTCGAAATCCTCTTCTATGAATCCTGCCTTAAGCATAGCCGGTTTTGGGATTTCCAGGGGAGTTTTGCAATTACTGCAGAGGCGGCGCACTAATCGCTGCGCCATGATCAAATGCACCGTCGACGCGATATTGAACGGCGCAACCCCCATATTCAGTAGCCGAGTCAAGGTCGCTGGAGCATCGTTGGTGTGCAGGGTGGACAGCACTAAATGGCCGGTCTGCGAGGCCTTGATGGCGATCTCGGCGGTTTCCAGATCGCGAATCTCACCGACCATGATGATATCCGGATCTTGGCGCAAAAATGAGCGTAAGGCGCCGGGGAAGGTCAGACCGGCTTTCAGATTGATGTGCACCTGATTGATCCCGGTCACGTTAATCTCGACCGGGTCTTCCACCGTGGCAATATTTCGCTCAGGCGTATTAAGCAGCCCCATTGCCGTATACAACGATACCGTCTTGCCGCTACCGGTAGGCCCCGTCACCAGGATCATCCCGTATGGACGTTCCACCGCATCCAGATAGTGTTGCATTTGCTCGGGTTCAAAACCCAACTGTTCGATGCCCAATTCCGTGGCCGCTGCGTCTAAGATACGCATCACGACCTTTTCACCAAACAACGTCGGCAGTGTGCTGACCCGAAAGTCAATCGCTCTGTTTTTGGACAGCCTCAATTTCATACGGCCGTCCTGGGGGACGCGGCGTTCGGCGATATCCAAACGCGACAGGATTTTCAGCCGCGCTGCAATGCGAGGCATGAGATTGTGGGGTGGAGCGGCCACTTCGTGCAACACGCCGTCGACCCGATACCGAACTCGCGTTTGCTTCTCATACGTTTCAATGTGGATGTCGGACGCGCTGCGTTTTATGGCGTCGAGTAATAGCTTATTGACAAACCGTACGATCGGCGTGTCAATTTGCAAGGCGTCGACGTCGGCGGATTGTTTCTTATCGTCGCTATCGGAGCCGATGTCGATATTATCCAGACCGTCCTCGTTGGCGAGGTCGGCCAGTGCGGTATCTTGAGTGTCCAGCGCGATGTCCACAGCGTGCGCCAACTTGCTTGCATCGACTACTATCGGTTCGATACCGAGTCCGGTGTGAAATTTTATTTCATCGATCGCGTAGGTATTAGTCGGGTCGGCGACGCCGACGAACAACTTACTGCCGCGCTTAAACAGCGGTAACACCGCATGTTTTTCGATGAGTTTCTCGGCAACGAGCTCGATCGGGGCGTTTCGAATATCCACCGACTCGATATCGATCAGCGGAACGCCAAATTCCTCAGCTGCAGCCTTGGCAGCTTGCTCGGAAGGGATCGTGTTTTCACTAATGAGTTGTGCGAAAAATGATCGATTTTTCTTGCTCGCACGTGCGTGTATGTCGGCCGCAACGGCTTGATCTAGCAAGGAATCACGGACCAGCCGAAGTGCTAATCCGCTTAACGAAGGTGAGAGTCCAGCTGCTCCTGGCGACGCCATGTAAAACTTATCCGAATTGACTTAAATGTGAATAGTCTACGATAGGTAAAAAATCGCCCCAAACTTAAATATAGCACCAATTTTCGTAAGGGTTATGGGTGGTTGGGGGGATTTTGGTGATTTGTAGTGGAGACGGCACGAGTGCCTTGATGCCTTCTTGGAGCGAGAAGGCACAGGTCGGATAGAGCGTCAGGCCGATACCGGAGTCGTAGCCTTGGCGCCGAGGGCTGCATTCTCGTACGGTGGGCCGATCAACGGACATAGAAGCCCGACAAACCCGTGCGTGGCTACTCAGAGTGGTCGTGCATCATAATTCGCGAATATTCTAATGCAGACTAATTCCGATCAATTTCAAGGTCATGCGTCGAATGCCTGCCGGTGGGTCGGCCGGTTCCTGCGAATCCGGTTCCGCGAATCCGTGACAATCAGCTCGAATTCTGGGGCGAATTGATAGCAGGGCGTATGCGTAGATTCGAGTTCGGTAAGTCCGGGTGACGTAGCGAAATTCTACAGAACCTGGGCGCCGCTAATATTCAAGGCACGGCTATCGTCGGATTACGCTATAGATTTCTGTTTCTTGTATATAAGATAAATAGGATACAGCCACAACATCGGCAGCGAAAATACTAATAATACAAGTAACCAATAGGATTGATTTAATAAGAGGACGATTGTAAATACCGTATATAGTGTTGACTCAATACCGAAATGATAGGCCCTATCCGTACCTCGTAACTTTACAACCGTTCCAATATTAGTCGACAGGGCATATCTAGATACGTGAACATAGTAGATCATAAAAAAATTCCCAATGATCACCATTCCCATAATGAGTACGAACTCCAGATGTGCTCCGAGAGCATCTAAATATTCCGCGAACCACTGCGATTCCAGATAGGGAAAGTAATAAAGGCCGCAGCTGAGACCGCTGATAATGAAAATATATTTCAAACAATCCGAAATCCCATCGAACCAACCGCCGAATTCAGTTTGCTGGTCGGTCAATCGGGAATACTGTCCGTCAAGCGTATCCAAAATCAAGCTCACGTTCATTGCAATTACGCCGGCGATCAACATTGGACGTTGATATGAATAAAACAGGAAATACGCTGTAATTATCGAAAAAATTATCGATAAACCGGTGATGATGTTTGGAGAAAACCGGTAATGCTGTAGAAACATCAATACGATTGCGGCCAGCTTCCGATATATTAAGTAATCCAGAACATTGCGTTCACCGCCAGGTTTCTCACTTTTCGAGCGGATCACACGATAATTTTGGGCGAACGACATAATTACGAACTATTCTCTGATCTTTTCAATTATTGCCGACGTTGATATAGAGGGCGTTCTCGGGAGATAGACTACTTCACAAATATCGTTAAACTCATCGAATTTGCCCTGCCAGTCGGAGCCCATTATAAGAATATTGGCCTTATGCTGAATAATATAGTCTCTCTTTAATTCGAAGGAATCTTCGATAAATACATCGTCAACGTATTTTAGGCTCCGTACAATTTCGCATCTCTCGGACTCAGCGTAGACCGGTCGTTTTCCTTTCTTGCTGAACGAAAACTGATCGGACGAAACGCCCACAGATAAGTGGTCGCCTTGATCTTTGGCAGCCTTTAGTATCCGCAAATGCCCAACGTGAAATACATCAAAGGTTCCAAAGGTTATTACGCGGATTTGAGCCATGGACTGCTGCTTATAATTCAGATTCGAGGTTCTTCGGTCTTCGTGTGGTTCCAATTGTTCTCACAATCTATTCATGACCGGGAGTTCACGCGCTAAGCACCGATATTTTCGAGACTGTTGTTAAACTACACTGCTACTTGACACACATCTTTTGAAAACCGTGGGTAGTTCTGGACCAAGTTTAGCAATTGTACCGAATAATTCTTGGTTTAGATCGACATCGTTCGGCGATTCGGGCATCGACTGTGTGCCTTGGTATTAAAATTGGGGCAGTATTTCGCTGCTTTTGAGAGACCCCCGGTATCGCGACACTAGGCAATTCGTTTTGGCCAACCCTATCAAACGAATCGCAAT
>JAOTWM010000208.1 GCA_029862885.1 Gammaproteobacteria bacterium | reverse complement strand
GATCCGCACGGCCCGCGGCAACTTCGGTCTGGTCTGGGTGCAGGGTAAGGGACGCGGCATGCCCGAATATGCCCGCTGGTCCTTACAATCTTCCAGGGAGTGGACGGAATTTGCGGCTCGTATACGGGAGGAAACCGGGGTGAATACCCACTATCGCCGGCCGGGGGGCTATAACATCTGCCTCGACGATGACGAGATGTCGGCCACTATCGAGCAGCTCTCGACGCTTCGGCAGGAAGCCAGGGATGGCGTCTATGAATACGATGTTGTTGAGCATGCTGATCTCAAACGCCGCCTGCCTATGATTGGAAATGTCGCCGGCGCCACGTATTGCCCACACGATGGTCATTGCAATCCGTTACGGCTTCTGCGCGCGCTGCATGAAGGCTTCATCGCGCACCTCGGCAGCTATCGACCACTCACGCGGATCACCCGTATCGAAGGACTCGAAGGCGGCGGGTTTCGCCTGCGGACAGAAGGCGGGAGCATTGCCGGCGAAGCGGAAAAGGTCGTCATTTCCGCGGGACATGGCTCCCAGGAACTGGGCGCCCAGCTGGGCCTCGACGTGCCGATACACCCGGACCAGGGACAAGTGTTGGTTACGGAACGGGTGGAACCCCTGCTGGACGCACCCACCAATTATGTGCGCCAGACCGACGAAGGTAATTTCATGTTGGGCCCTTCGAGTCGTGACGTGGGCCTTGACCTCAGCACCGAACCGGGAACGCTCAGAGACATCGCGCAGCACTGTATCCAAGCGTTCCCATTTCTCAGCCAGCTTCGGGTCCAGCGCGCCTGGGCGGCACTAAGAATAATGACGCCGGACGGTTTCCCCGTTTACCAGCATTCTGAGTCCTATCCCGGCGCATTCTCCTTTGCCTGTCACAGCGGTGTAACACTGGCCGCAAAACATGCCATGGTGGTTCCACAATGGATTCTTGACGGCGGGATTCCCGCGAATTGGACGGCATTTCATCCGAGGCGATTCGATGTTCCGAAGGACCAGGCAGTCGGCTGAACCTGTCGGTTCGGACCTTATAAAATTCCGTTTCGAGAACCGGGAAATTCTTGCCGCGCGTGGAGACTCCGTGGCGGCGGCGCTATTGGCGGCGGGTATCAGTGATTTTCGGTCTTCAGTGGTATCAGGAGAGTCCCGCGGACCGTTCTGCCTTATCGGCAACTGCTTTGACTGCCTGGTGGAAATCGATGGTGAACCCAATCAACGATCGTGCCAGGAACCGGTCGGCGAGGGCATGCAAGTTCGACGCCAGCAGGGCATACGAACGGCGAGGATAAGCTATGAGTCCTGACGTTCTGATCGTAGGAGCCGGCCCGGCGGGCATGTCTGCTGCGATAAGTCTTGCATATTCTGGGGCCCGGGTTCGGGTGGTGGATGAACAGTTGGCACCCGGTGGTCAGGTATACCGTGCGCTGGATCGGGTCAGTACGGCGTATCCTGATGCGTTGCAAATACTTGGCAAGGAATACGCCGATGGCGCTGTGCTAAGCGACGCGTTCAAAACCGCTAGCGTTGAATTCTCTGCATCGACATCGGTCTGGGACATCACAGGCGGCAAGCGTCCCACCGTCGGACTGGTGAAAGACGAACGGGCCGAGATGCTGCATCCCACTCATATCATTCTTGCCGGCGGCGCTATGGAGCGACCCACACCTTTCCCCGGATGGACCCTGCCAGGCGTGATGGGAGTCGGCGCCGCGCAGACATTGCTAAAGGAATCCGGGTTGGTGCCCAAGGGCAAAGTCATCATCGCCGGAACCGGCCCACTGGTCTATCTTTACGCCCGGCAAATGATTGCCGCTGGTGCACCACCGACGGTGATCGTCGATAGTGCACCTGCGCGGGTGCCGGCCGCACTTTGGGGCCTACTGTTGAAGGCGGGCTTGGCAGATTTCGGCCCCCTCAATAAAGGCAGGAGTTGGCTGAAGCACATCCGCGCAGCGGGTGTCGATCATCTGAACGGCGTTACAGAGTGGAAAGCGATAGGAGATCAATCGGTCAAGGGTATCGAGTACCGTCGGCGAGTTGGAACCCGGCGTCTGGAATGCGACCTGCTATTGGTCCATGACGGTGTGATTCCCAACACTCATCTTTCCATGGTTGCGGAATGCAGTCACCGCTGGCATCCACTTCAACGCTACTGGGCGCCGACGGTAAATGCCGCGGGCGCCAGCAGTCAGCCCGGTATATCCATCGCCGGAGACGGTGCCGGTATCGAGGGTGCTGACGCCGCCGCGTGCCGTGGCCGGATCGTCGGTTTCAGCGTCGCATGCCACCTTGGATTGATCGGCCGCGAAGAACTGAAATCGAAAATTGCCGACGATCAACGTAAGCTGAATAAACTGGCGATACTGCGGTCATTTCTCGACCACTTCTACCGGCCCCTGCCATCCATGCAGGTTCCGCCGGCGGCAGATACCATTGTCTGCCGCTGCGAGGAAGTCACAGCGGGAGAGATCCTGAAAGTCGCGAAGTCCGGTTGTGTCGGACCCAATCAGGGCAAGGCATTCACGCGCTGCGGTATGGGGCCGTGTATGGGGCGTTATTGCGGCACCACGGTAAGCCAAATCATAGCGGACCATCACGGTCTCAGCGTCGAGGATGTAGGACACTACAGAATCCGCCCACCGGTGCGACCGTTGCGAGTAGGGCAGCTGGCAGCGCTGGATTAATTGGGATATGTAAAGAAACAGATCCTATATATTCGGGAGCGCCCCAGCTACGTATTCCGATTTAAAACGGGCACCGATTCCAGTACAAATCGAGCATCCGGTTAATATTCCTGTAACCGTCGCGGTTCGGGGTAAGAACCGAACCGCGCCTCCGAATGTTTCAACTTTGAAAAACGATTTCCGATATAAATCTCAGGTATTTAGAAGTTACTGAAATATTGTCGTCTTTCAGCGATTACTTAGAGTTCCTTTATCTGAAAATCTTCGACCCATATCAGTTCGCATGCTCGACGGCCGGTATCGTTACGGGTCAGGGAACTGATCCACTTCCATCCATCGTTCGCCTCGACCTTTACCAAGCTACCGTTAATTTCAACAATGTCACCCGGGCGTGCCTTTTTGATCGCGGAGTGGGTGGCACGGCTATCGGGTATTAAATGCATGTTGGCGCTATGGGTTTCAATTTCCCTTCTTGGTATAGGCAGCTGTTCGGCCCGCCATCGGTACCATCGACCTGATTGCGATATTTCGAGATTATCAAGCACGCTTTCATCGGACATTCTGCCCCAGCCAAACGCGAAATCGACAGGAGACAAGTCCGACTCACGGCCAGAGCGATAGCTCTTTATCGAAAGCGCCTTGGCTTCAATCTTAAAGTCCGCCAGCGGCGTAATAGAATAGCCGTCAACGGTAAAACTATCCGCGCTATCCACTTCTTGTTGTTCGGGAGAATCTGGCGCGAATACCCCCGGGCCATAACTTACGTGGGTTTGTTTGAAAAACACAAACCAACCGATAAAAGCCAACAAAACAACAAGGAGAAACTGTTTCATAGTGAAGTTGTTTTAATCAGAGATTTACTTACGTACTTAGCATATACGAATCAAACTAGCACGCCGGTGCCACTACCGATTCTAAGTCAATTATCGAGCGCCGCTGACGAATCGAATACGATCGTATCTAACTTTCAAGGTGTCGGAGGAATTATTTATTAATCCCCCCGGCATCCTTTCGTTATATATTCTGG
The DNA here is from genome assembly GCA_029862885.1 of Gammaproteobacteria bacterium. Classification (GTDB taxonomy): domain Bacteria; phylum Pseudomonadota; class Gammaproteobacteria; order Arenicellales; family JAOTWM01; genus JAOTWM01. The sequence continues at coordinate 5,084 of JAOTWM010000208.1, read as the reverse complement.
GCGGACTCTTGTCATTGGGAGGAAGACAAAATGAAAATTATCATTGTTGGTGCTAATGGCGCTGTCGGCAAAACAGATGTCGACGCGCTGTCCAGTCGACGTGAAATCGTCGCCGTCGGTAGATCCGGCGGCGATGCCCAGGCCGATATCGAAGACATCGATAGCATACACGCGATGTATCGGCAAGTGGGCAAGGTTGACGTAGTGCTGAGTGCTGTCGGGCACGGCCATTTCGGCAAGGTACATAAAATAACCGGCGAGTAATTCATGAAAGGCATTAATCACAAGGTCTTACCGCAGGTTAACTTGGTGCTGAAAGCCTTCGATAAAGTTCTCCACAAGAACCGGGCAAAACGGCACAGTTTTTCGAGCTACGATACTGCACTAAATCCGTGCCGCGCCCTCAATTTTTCTAAAACCGCAAAACAGCGTCACGAATCCGCATCCGTAATCGCTTCCTTTGCTGCGTCATAATCGCCACTCCTTGCGCGTATTAAAATACCTGTACATATAAACAGTATCATACAATTCCAACGAAATTCAAGCCACAACAATTCAAACAGTTACCGCTATTATCTCCGCCCCACCTCATGCGTGTTATCACTAACAAACGTCCCAAATCGCGTCTTATCCAATTGATAAACGCGCCATTTTCGCGCGTTTATCAATTTCAATAGACCGCACAAAGCAGGTAACATATTGATCTAATGATCGTAATTAACTTTTCATTCCGACTCGTTTATTTAAATAAGAGGGCCGCACCGGCCCTCTTATTCACTAGTTATGTGTCCGCGGTGAACGTCCGCTATCGATCCAGTACCCTCTCGTGACTTTGGATATTGTGGATGTCATAAAGAACGCAATCGGATTGAAAATGCCGTATTCTAACGGCTCCGATTCGAGAATTATGTAGAGGAGAATACGAGTGGCCAAACTCAACTACGCTTTTGAAAAACGCCAGAAGGAAATCGCCAAAAAGAAAAAGAAGGAAGAGAAGCGCTTGCAAAAAGCAGGGATAGACCATAGTCAGCCTCAGGGCGTCCAACCTATATCAGAAAAGGATGAGAAAGCGGTAACAACCGGTGACACATAGCAAGATAGTCGAAATCAACGAATATTAAACACACAAAGGAAAACACGACATGAGTACAGGTACAGTAAAGTGGTTCAATGCAGACAAAGGTTTCGGTTTCATTGCTCCAGATGATGGTGGTAAGGATTTGTTTGTTCATCATTCCGAAATCCAAGCAGGTGGTGGCTATGCAACACTCAGTGATGGCCAAAAAGTAGAATACGAAGTCGGTCAAGGACAGAAAGGGCCGTGTGCAAACAAGGTTGTGCCAGTCTGATTGAATTCCACACATTGACGCCCTCAAGAATTGACACGTACAAGCGCATTTGAGAGGGACAGGCCTCCGCGGTGTTTATTTGTGCCTAATGGCACAAGCCTCACAACGCTACGGCCTGCCCCTCAACGCGAACGTTATGTGTCTTAAGAGATTCAAGCTAAACTATCGATATGAACGCTCAACATACAGCTGTTGTGAAAGATGAGGGCACTTGTTGGATCGGCTGGATCGAAGAAGTGCCAGGTGTGAACTGCCAGGAAGCTACTCGGGAAGAGTTACTTGATTCGTTGAAAGTCACTGTTAGGGAAGCCTTGGAATTCAACCGCACGGATGCGATCGACGCAGCCGGTAGAGACTACTGAGGAGCTCGAAATCGCCGTATGAGGTGACGCGACCTGATTCGGCACCTCGAATCATGCGGTTGCGAGCTTCTTCGAGAAGGGCGTCACCATTCCTGGTGGCACAATCCTTCCCAAAACAAACGGTCGGCGGTCCCACTTCACCGGGAAGTCAACGACCATCTCGCCCGAAAAATATGTAGGGATCTCGGCATCGAGAACCCCAGATGACACACAACAAATGGCTTGACTTCGCCAGCTTTGCTGGCCGCACCTCCAAAACGCTGCGCGTTTTCGAGGCCTATCAGCTTGAACGTTAAGTGTCATATGAAGAATATTGCGGGTTTACTATTTTTAGGCATCTGCTTTTCGGTGGTAGCGGGTGAGCAAAATAACAATGGACAATTAGCAGACCACGTGTTGAGCGGCACCACCAAATCCGGGAAACACTGGGAGATCTTCATTAACTGTCATTTTTCCGAAGGCAGTATAGAAATCGTGAAAGGTGAGTTGAAAATAGATGGGGCGTACATCACCAATGCAAAAAAAGGTCAGATAGTAGAGACATCGCTTGGCCATATTAAATACTTCGCAAAAGAAAAAGAGGCAGACGAGACTGTTGAAGGGTGGTATTTTGCATCATGGCCAAAAACATGTTCCTACTTGCCAAAATAAAACACCTAGCAAGCCAGTGTTGAAGACAAGAAGAACTTGCCGCAAATCGCGGCATTACGTATCGAAACGAATTGGGAGCTTAATCTAATTCAACTGCCCGTAAGAATTAGATTCAGTAGAAAATGTCAGAGGTGTGGTCTCAGATACCCGAGAATTGAGTCAGCGTGTACGCACTGCCATGAACTGACGAACGGAGAGGTTGATGAGCTCAGAAATAGGAAGAGAGAGGAGCATAAATCTGGCAGGTACATCGGGCAACTTTTCGTTTATATCGCAGGTGCGATATTGCTATTTATCGCAATTATTTTAAATGGTAAGTAACCAAATTTGCACTCGATGACAACAACACCTGTTGGCAGCCACAGAAACTAAAATGCCACATGATAAGTCGCCTAATCCGACACCGGAACCCGATATGGCGCTTCGCGAGAGGTTCTGGGGCAGCGTGGCTTGGCCTACACGTTAGGCGCAGAATGCGGACCCTATTGCCCTTAACATTGTCACTATTGGTCGCATTCGTACCTGCACCAGCTTCGGCTGCACAGGATTGCTCATCCTTGCTTGATGCGATTCGCACTCGGCTCCAAAAACATAACCCGGACATTGAACATGTGCAAGTCATCGATACGAAGCCAAGACTGTCAAAGTACTGCGTATTGGTGCGAGGAATAAGACAGGATGGAGATTTCAAAGGGTCCTTCGATGACGAACTGTTTGGTCTGTTTATAGTTGATGATGATTTCAACTCTGTTGAGAAAGTTATCGACATTTTTCCAACTAAACGGTGGGCCGATTACGAAATATGGATTGATTCATATTCTTTGGAGACAATTGTGCTGCGCGGACACGGTGCGACGTATGGAGATAATGAAATGGAAAAGACCTATGAGGTGTCGTGGTGAATCGAAATAAGGGGATAAATTTATTGCATTAATCGTTGAAAATATGAGCGGGATGTTCAGGTCTTGCAATCAAGCATTATTGATGCGGACTGAGGCCATGGTCCGACATTCGGTCGCGCTCGGGCATTGTGAATGATCGCAAGACCTGACCCCGTTTGTTATTGGAAATATGGATGGAGTTTGGCGGAGTTGTGATACTGAATTATGAAATTGTAAATGGCGAGGGCGGCATAACTGCCGGCCCCGCTTCGGAATCAAAGGATCAGTGCCTGCACACTGGGTGATAATTGAGGAGGAATATTCTCCTTCAGCTTAGAATCCTTCTTCATGAACTCTTGATTTGTCTCAATAAGTTAAGGGTCGGATTTCCGAGATAATTCAGACCTTTATCAGATCATCGATGATCCAAGGCAAACCAGCAATGCTAGATGGGGGAGGCTTCGAAATAAAACGACATATACCAGCCCACCCCATTGGCTCGGTGATGGTTGTAGGCGGTGGTATCGCCGGCATGCAGACCTCGCTGGACCTGGCCGATGTGGGTTACAAGGTCTACCTGGTCGAGAAAAAATCGGCCATCGGCGGTCATATGGCCCAATTGGACAAGACCTTCCCCACCAATGACTGCGCTATGTGCACCATCTCTCCCCGTCTGGTTGAAGTAGGACGGCATCTCAACATCGAGTTGACCACCGATAGTGAAGTCGTCGAACTGGATGGTGAGGCGGGTAATTTCATCGCGACCATCCGCACCAAACCTCGTTTCATCGATGTAGCCACATGTAACGGCTGTAGCAAATGCGCCGAGGTGTGTCCGGTACCAATCAATAATCCGTTCGACATGGGCATGGGCAAAGCACGCGCCGCCCATAAGCTTTATCCCCAGGCGACGCCCGATGCTTTTGCCATTGAGAAGCGAGGCGTGGCGCCTTGCCGGGATGCCTGTCCGGCTGGCCAAAGGGCCCAAGGCTATATCGCTTTGATCGCCGCCGGGCGGATCGAAGATGCCTATCGTTGCATCAAGGAGGACAACCCGTTCCCCGCTATTTGCGGCCGCATCTGTAATGCGCGTTGCGAAGATGTCTGCACTCGCAGCAAGATAGATGAACCCATTAATATCCGCGCCCTGAAGCGATTTGTCACCGATACTATTCACGCCAAACCGCGTGTGGTACCGGAACCGGTAGAACGGCAATTTACCGAGCGCGTCGCCATTATAGGTTCCGGGCCCTGTGGGTTGACCGCCGCCCAGGACCTTTGTTTGAAAGGCTACGGCGTCACCGTGTTTGAATCCCTGCCCATTGCCGGTGGCATGTTACGGGTGGGTGTCCCCGAATACCGCTTGCCCGTACCTGTTATTGAAAGAGAGATACAGGACATTGTCGATCTCGGAGTAGAGCTCAAGCTCGAAACACCGGTCTCCCATTTAGATGATCTTTTCAACGATGGTTATAAGGCGGTCTTGATTGCGGTGGGCGCCCACGAGGGAATTCGTATGAATGTCCCGGGCAATGATTTGCGTGGTGTGCTGATTAATACAGAGTTCCTGCGTGATGTCCGTTTATGGGAGCATGATAAAGAGACGCTGCTCTCCCGCGGCAAATCAGCGCCGGGTGATTTAATCAATGGTAAGCGGATCGTTGTCATCGGAGGTGGCGATGTCGCGGTGGATGTGGCCCGGACATCGATACGTCTCGGTGCCACCAGCGTCACTATGGCTGTGCGTGGCAGTGGCGGCAGGATGCCGGCCGGTGATCGTGAGATTGCGGCGGCGAAGGAAGAAGGCATAACAATGCATGTCGGCCTCAACTTCCTGCGCG
>JAOTWM010000207.1 GCA_029862885.1 Gammaproteobacteria bacterium | reverse complement strand
TGCGGCGCGTCATCAGGCATGAGCTCACGGGGCGGTTCGGTCAGTCGCGCGGTGTTCCCGTCCAGGCCCGCTGCGCCGGATTGAAACTGCACGACCAAATCCGGTTGTTCAGCCAATGCGCGCGTCGCAGCCGCGGTGTTGCGCCGCCACTGCGCCGCCTTGTCGCGGTGCTCGTCGCTCATAATTGCCTAGCCGGGCTGGGCTGCCGCAGCTTCGATGAGTTCGACGTTAAAACAACGTTGATAATACTCGGCGACGATACCGCGTTCGGTTTCGTCGCACTTATTCAGAAATGTGACACGAAACGCGGTATCGACATCGTCGAATAATAACGCGTTCTCGGCCCAACTGATCACCGTCCGCGGACTCATGACGGTGGATATGTCGCCGCTCATAAATCCCGCCCGAGTCAGGTCAGCCAGCGTTACCATCGCCGCCGCAATTTGTGGCCAGTGGGGGTCTCGGGCGTGTGGAATCTTCGCCAATACGATCTCGACCTCGGCATCGTGCTCCAGATAGTTCAACGTCGAGACGATATTCCAGCGGTCCATTTGCCCTTGATTGATGGGATTGGTGCCGTGGTACAAACCCGTTGTGTCGCCGAGCCCGACGGTATTGGCCGTCGCAAACAACCGAAAAGACGGATGTGGGTGCAGCACGCGGGATTGATCCAGCAGTGTCAACCGGCTCTCGGCTTCCAAGACTCGTTGAATCACGAACATCACATCGGGCCGTCCGGCGTCATATTCGTCGAATACCAACGCCGTCGCCGATTGATACGCCCATGGCAAAATGCCCTCTTTAAATTCCGTAACCTGTTTACCATCGCGCAGCACGATGGCATCTTTGCCAATTAAATCGATGCGGCTGATATGACTGTCGAGATTGATGCGCACGCACGGCCAGTTTAAACGTGCTGCCACTTGCTCAATGTGGGTCGATTTACCGGTACCGTGATAACCTTGAAGTAACACCCGCCGGTTGTGGGCGAAACCCGCTAAGATTGCGAGAGTCGTCGCTTTGTCGAACCGGTAGGTATCGTCCAGCAGCGGTACGTGCTCGCTCGGTTCAAGGAATGCCGGTACTCGCCAATCGCTGTCGACCGCGAACACGTCGCGCACTACCACTTCAGTGTTGGGAAGACCGTCGGTCGAAGAATCCCGGCTGGATCGAAGCGTTGCCGTCATAGATGTAACGTATAAGTTCGTATCGAAGGGGCAGAGCTTAGCAGGTCATCCGGGGCTATGTCTTAGTCACTGCTTCCGCGATGACACACAATATCTCGAACATGATAGTGGCACCCACCAACGCCGTGTTACCGGTCGGATCGAACGGCGGCGCGACTTCGACCACATCGCCGCCGATCAAATTCAGGCCGCGTAACCCCCGGATCATCATCTGCGACTCGAGAGTCGTAAATCCGCCCACTTCAGGCGTTCCCGTGCCCGGCGCATAGACCGGATCCAAACCATCCACATCGAAGCTGATGTAGGTGGGACCCGCGCCGACGACGCGTCGCGCTTCCTCCAGTACCCCCTTAACCCCCATTTCGTAGAATTCCTCCATGTATACGACGCGCATACCGGAGTCGTGGCTAAATTTCCACACATCGATATCGTTCAGCGCCCCGCGAATGCCGATCTGAATCGTGCGCCTGGGATCGAGTACGCCTTCTTCGACCGCGCGTCGAAACGGAGCGCCATGGTGGAACTTGGAACCGAGATAGTCGTCACCGGTATCGCAATGGGCGTCGAAATGCACGAGGCCCACCGGCCTCTCCGCGGCGATACTGCGTAATATCGGCAGCGTGACCGAGTGGTCGCCGCCGGCGGATACCGGCACGATTCCAAGCTCGTGTATGCGCCGATAGAATCCCGCAATTTCGTTCAAACTGCCTTCGAGTTCAAACGGTTTCTGCACCCAAGCATCGCCTAAGTCGGCGACGCGGCATAAATCGTACGGGCAAATACCGGTCGCCTGGTTGATCCGCCGCATCAGGCTCGATTGATTACGAATTTCGCGAGGACCATGGCGCGCGCCGGGGCGGTTGGTCACGCCGCCATCAAACGGTATACCGACCAATCCGACGTCAATGTCGCTCCATTGCTCCGAATACGGCGCACGCATAAACGTCGGCAAGCCAGTGTAACGCGGCCGCTGCATAGGATCGTCGGCTGTTGATTTGTCGTTCATAACGGTGAATTTTTTCGCGGTGAGAAATGTTACCGGTGGCGCAGCTCCGGCACCGCGCGCACGGCACCCACGATGCGATTCGCTACGTTGGTTACGGGAGGTTCCATGCGCTCGGCCAGCGCCGTATCGTACGGTTTGGTCACAATTCCCGCAAACTCCAACAATGCGGCCATCGCGACCTCGGCCGCACGGGCCGCACCGTCGTCTATTTTTAACGCGATACCCCAACCCTGGTTCGGCAGCACTGCCGTATAAACGCCTTCAGCGCCGGTTTTTACGGCCGCCTCCGTGTGGCGCATCATAACAGTACAGAACCGATCGGTGCCGGCCACAAGCTCCGGATATCGGCGCATCGCACGCACTACGCGGGCCGCGGCCGCGGCCCGTTGCCGCGGCAATCCGGCTGGATTGGCCAAGTGGGCCATGCCCTGTGCCGTCGCATGCAACGACATCCCGATAACCGGAATCCCACAACCGTCGGTACCGTCGGGGGCATCGCTCAGATCGGTTTCGCATAATGCGGATAACGTCTCCCGCACACCCCGCTGCACCGCGTGTTGCCGACGGATATAGCCCGCCGTCGGCTGCCGTAAATACAAAGCGGTCGCCAACATCCCGGCATGCTTACCCGAACAGTTGTTATGTACCGCACTCGCTTCATGGTCGGATCGAATCATGGCGTTCGCGGTTGGCCCGTGCGTGGGCATATGGGCGCCGCATTCCAGATCGGATTCGCCAAGGCCGAGCCGCTTCAACCAGCCACGGACGCGATCGACATGCATCGGCTCACCGCCGTGGGACGCACAGGCCAGGGCGATCTCGTCGTCGCTTACTGCAAACGCATCGGCCGCGCCGGATTCGATCAGTGGCAGCGCCTGCAGCGGCTTGAGTGCCGAACGTGCAAATACCGATCGCTCAACATCGCCCCAGGCGGCAACCAATCCGCCGCCATGGTCGACGATGGCGGCCGCGCCTCTATGCACGCTTTCCACAAGCGTGCCGCGACTAACTTCAACCAACACCGGATTGATAAATTCGCTCAATGAATGGGTTCGCCCATTTTGCGTAATCGCGCCTCGGCTCAACCGGTCTGATTGACTCGTATCGAGGCAACGATATGATGTGCGGTATATTCTAGCAATATTGTCCAAATTCGACGGCCCGCAACCGCTCGGGATGGGCCGTGACGACCGAATGGCGAGAACAAGACGCATGGCGAAAAATCGACTGATGCAAACCCCGCTGTATGCCCTGCACTGCGAGTTCAGCGCGAAGATGGTGCCGTTTGCGGGGTTTGAAATGCCTTTGCAGTACAGCTCCGGCATCATCACCGAACATCGCCATACCCGGGCCGCGGCCGGTCTGTTCGACGTGTCCCACATGGGACAAATTCGCTTGACGGGTACCAATGCCGCCGCCGCGCTTGAAACTCTGCTGCCCGCCGACGTAATGGGATTGGCGCCGGGGCGGCAACGTTATTCTGTTTTTACTAACGAGCAAGGCGGCATCGTCGACGACCTCATGATTACCAACGCCGGCGATCATTTGTTGCTGGTTGTCAACGCGGCAACCAAATTCGACGATTTGGCGTTATTGGAAGCGAATATCGGCCACCGATGCGGGATCGAACTTTTGGACACCCATGCGTTAATAGCGCTGCAAGGGCCGCTCGCGGCGCAGGTACTGGAGTTGTCGGTCGCCGATATCGCGCAGCTGCCGTTCATGCATGCGGCGGCGGTCACGATCGGCGATACCGCGTGCTGGGTCAGCCGTTCGGGTTACACCGGTGAGGACGGGTTTGAAATTTCCCTACCGGCCGCTGATGCGGCCGATGTCGCGCGGCGATTGCTACAGAACGATGCAGTGGCGCCGGTCGGTCTCGGCGCACGCGATTCGTTGCGCTTGGAGGCCGGATTGTGTTTGTACGGCCATGACATCGACAACAATACGACCCCGCGCGAAGCCGGCATCGAGTTCGCAATCTCCAAAATGCGGCGCCGTGGCGGGGTGCGTGAAGGCGGCTTCCCGGGTGACAACGTGATCCTCGATAATAGTGCAGCGCCTGTCAGAAGGCGGATTGGCATTAAACCGCTCGGCCGAGCACCGGTTCGCGAAGGCGCCGATCTGGTCGATGCGGAGTATCGGCCTGTGGGGAAGGTAACGAGCGGCAGTTACGGGCCTACCGTCGAGCACCCGGTCGCTATGGGCTACGTCAACGGCGCGAGCGCGCTACACGGCACGACACTAAACGCCATCGTACGGGACAAATACCTGGCGGTCGAAGTGAGCCCCTTGCCATTCGTTCCGCATAGATACTATCGCGGCCGCTAATACCTCGTTTAAATATAAATCCTATTCTGATCCCACAAACGAAGGAGACACAAACATGAGCGAAACACGCTACACCGAAGATCATGAGTGGGCACGGCCTGACGGCGGCACTACGGTGGTCGTCGGTATTACGGACTACGCCCAAGAGCAACTCGGAGAGCTCGTGTTCATCGAATTGCCGGAGGTGGGCAGCGACCTGGCGCAGGGCGACGAGGCAGCGGTCATGGAGTCGGTAAAAGCCGCGGCGGAAGTAAAATCGCCGATATCCGGAACCGTATTGGAAACAAACGACGCGCTAAACGATGCGCCGGATACTGTGAACCGTGAACCGACCGGCGACGGATGGTTCTTCCGGATTAACGCAAGCGACCTGGCAGAACTCGACGAACTCATGGACGAAGCGGCTTATACGTCTTATCTCGCGACACTGGAGTAAACGTGCAAAACTCTCACCCAATTTTGTTCGACTAACGGAGGCTTAATGGCAACAACTCGGCGTTCGCTCCTGGATCTCGAAATGCAAGGCGATTTCATCCGTCGCCACATTGGCCCTGGCGACCAGCAGGTCGCCGAGATGTTGAAGGTACTCGGTATGGAGTCGATCGACGAGCTCATCGACAGTACCGTACCGGACTCGATCCGGTCCGATACTCCGCTGGACTTCGACCGCCCCATGAGCGAGCGCAGTGCAATCACGTACCTGCGTCGTATGCGCGGCCGCAACCAGGTATTCGTGTCGATGATCGGCATGGGGTATTACGGCACCGTTTTACCGGGGGTCATTCGCCGCAACGTGTTTGAAAACCCCGGCTGGTATACCGCCTACACACCGTATCAGGCCGAGGTCAGTCAAGGCCGGCTTGAAGCGTTACTGAACTTTCAACAGGTGGTCATCGATTTGACGGGCATGGAACTGGCCAATGCGTCGTTATTAGACGAAGGCACGGCCGCGGCTGAAGCCATGGCCATGGCAAAACGCGTAAGCAAAAGCAAAGCAAATGCGTTTTTCGTATCCGACGACTGCCATCCGCAGACCATCGCGGTCGTACAAACCCGCGCGGACTCGTTGCAGCTGGAGATTGTGATCGGCACACCCAGCACCGAGCTGCCGATGAGCGACTATTTCGGCATGCTGTTGCAGTATCCAGGCTCCAGCGGCTGGATCGAAGACATCGCACCGATCATTGAAGCTGCGCACCAAAAGGCGGCCGTCGTAACCGTTGCCACGGACTTATTGAGTTTGACGCTGCTCAAACCACCCGGCGAAATGGGCGCCGACATAGTCGTTGGCAACGCCCAGCGCTTTGGAGTTCCCATGGGATACGGCGGACCCCATGCTGCGTTTTTTGCAACTCGCGACGCATTCAAACGCTCGACCCCGGGCCGTATTATCGGTGTATCCATCGATGCGGAAGGCAATCCGGCGTTACGCATGGCACTGCAAACCCGCGAGCAACATATTCGCCGGGAAAAAGCCACGAGCAATATTTGCACCGCGCAGGTGCTGCTCGCAATCGTGGCTGGCTTTTACGCCGTTTATCACGGTCCGGATGGATTGCGCACGATTGCCGGCAAGGTTCATCGGCTCACAACGATCATGGCAGAGGGGTTGCGACGCCTGGGCTACCAAATTGTCCACGATGCTTATTTCGATACGATAACCGTGTACGTGCGCGGCCAGGCGGCACGAATTGCGGCACGAGCCCGGGAATCACGGATCAATCTACGTGTTATCGATGCCGACCATCTCGGTGTGTCGTTGGACGAAACCACTCGCCGCTATAACATCGAAGCGCTGTGGACGGTGTTCGATACGCGTGCGTTGCAGACGTTGTCGATTTATGCGCTCGACGGCGAGTGCGAAGAGGCGATTCCTCCAGCATTGCGCCGCACCAGCGAATTTATGACGCACCCGGTATTCGAGCTGTATCACTCCGAAACGTTGATGCTGCGCTATCTGCGTTCGCTGGCCAGTAAAGATATTGCGTTGGACCGATCCATGATTCCGTTGGGTTCGTGTACGATGAAATTAAACTCCACGACGGAGATGCTGCCGGTCACGTTTCGGCAATTCAGCGCCATGCACCCCTTCGCGCCACTCGATCAGGCCCAGGGTTATCAGCAATTGTTCGAAGAGCTGGAAGCAATGTTGTGCGAGATTACCGGGTTCGATGCGGTGTCGTTACAACCAAACGCCGGTTCGCAGGGCGAATATGCGGGTCTGTTATGCATTCGCCGCTATCACCAAACCCGCGGTGAGGGGGGCCGTAATATCTGTCTGATCCCGTCGTCCTCGCATGGTACTAATCCGGCCAGCGCCCATATGGCAGGACTGGATGTCATGGTTGTGGGATGTGACGACGAAGGCAATGTCGACATCGACGATTTGCGCGCCAAAGCAATGCAGCACGCCGACCGGTTGGCCGCCCTTATGATCACCTACCCCTCCACCCACGGAGTGTTCGAAGAAAGCATCCGCGAAACCTGTGATATCGTGCACGAATGTGGAGGCCAGGTTTACATGGACGGTGCGAATCTCAACGCACTCGTCGGAATATGCCGCCCCGGCCACATCGGTGCCGACGTTTCCCATATAAACCTTCACAAAACATTCTGTATCCCGCACGGTGGTGGCGGACCGGGTATGGGGCCGATTGGTGTGCTCAGTCATTTGGCGCCGTTCTTACCGGATCACCCAGTGGTGGACGGCGTTAATCCGGCAGCAGGCGATGACCCGACAATTGGCGCGATCGCATCGGCGCCATGGGGCTCAGCCGGAATCTTACCGATCTCCTGGACCTACATCGCGACGATGGGAGCCGCGGGGCTGCGCCGTGCCACCGAAGTAGCAATACTCAATGCCAATTACATCGCGCGGCGGCTCGATCCTCACTATCCGGTCGTGTATACGGGTAAGACTGGCCTGGTCGCACATGAATGCATTGTCGACCTCCGCCCTATCAAGCACTCCTGTGGCATCACCGTCGACGACGTCGCAAAGCGTCTCGTCGATTATGGTTTTCACGCCCCCACCATGTCGTTTCCGGTCGCCGATACACTTATGATAGAACCCACCGAAAGCGAAGCAAAACGGGAAATTGACCGATTCTGCGACGCGATGATATCGATCCGGGCCGAAATCGCCGAGGTCGAATCCGGAAACGCCGATGCCGAAAACAACCTGCTTCGAAATGCGCCACATACTTACCACCTGTTGTTGGAAGACGACTGGCAACGGCCATACTCGAAACAACGAGCCTACTTCCCATTGCACGCACAACACGAAGAAAAGTACTGGCCTCCGGTGGCCCGCATCGACAATGTGCACGGCGACCGGCAACTGATATGTACCTGCCCTCCACTTAGTGCTTATCCCGATGACGCGGCGTAGTCCGAGCGTAAAGATAGGGCAGAAGCTCCGTGGCGCGGAGAAAATGGCGCGCATTCCGGTTAAGATTGCGCCGACCGATCCGGCCGAACGGCTCCGTAAACCACACTGGATTCGCGCTAAGTTTCCCGGTACGCCGGAAGTTGCTCGCCTGAAGAAGATCCTGCGCGAAAATCGCTTATACACGGTCTGTGAAGAGGCGAGTTGCCCGAACCTCGGGGAGTGCTTCGGCTACGGCACTGCGACGTTCATGATCATGGGCGACATATGCACACGACGCTGCCCATTTTGCGACGTCGGCCACGGCCGCCCGCAACCACTGGACACTCAGGAACCGGCCGCGCTCGCGCGCACAGTCGCCGCAATGGAACTCAAATATGTTGTTATTACTTCGGTGGACCGCGACGATTTGAGGGACGGTGGTGCGGCGCATTTCGTGAATTGCATCCGCGCCGTGCGCGACGCCTGCGCAGGAATACAAATCGAAATTTTGACACCCGATTTTCGCGGCCGCCTGGAGCGGGCTGTGGAGATTCTCGGCGCCGTGCCGCCGGATATATTCAACCATAATCTTGAAACCGTACCGCGGTTGTACCGCGAAGTCCGGCCCGGCGCCCAGTACGAGCACTCCTTGGAACTACTGCGCCGCTATAAGCAATCCCATGGCGCGACCGCCACCAAGTCCGGTCTGATGCTCGGTCTCGGCGAAACGTTCGACGAGGTCAGCGCAGTGATGCGCGACCTCCGCGATCACGCGGTGGATATGCTGACGCTTGGCCAATACCTGCAACCCAGCCGCCACCATCTGCCGGTGGTGCGCTATGTGCCCCCGGCGGAGTTCGATCGGCTGCGTGACCTCGGTCAGTCGCTGGGCTTTGCCCACGTCGCTTCAGGGCCC
>JAOTWM010000284.1 GCA_029862885.1 Gammaproteobacteria bacterium | reverse complement strand
CGGAAGAAGGGCAAAAAGCGATGCGCGAAGACGGACTGAAGATTGAGACTATGCGCATGCTCGTCGAGTTCACGCCATAGCCGGAGCACGTTTGAAATCGCAAGTGCATTGGGGGTCCCTGTTTCGGGGGAGGACGCCGGTTGCGCAGCGAACATTGCTGTTTAAAAACCCTGCAAATCGTTCTGAGTTTCAGGCCGCTGTTAGGGGACAGCGGCCCGTTTCCCGTCGCAGTATCGCCAACGCGATTTAACGATTTATTTAAAGGGAGGTCACATGGCATCGATCAGGCATGAGGTTTGGATAGACGCACCGCCAAGCCGCGTATTTGAGCTTTTAAGCTCGGCAGAGGGGATCAGTACATGGTGGGATCAACAGACCAAGGTTGATACTCCCGAAGGGGTTGTGCTTGAGCACAATCCAGGACCGGAACACGGGACTGTCCAATTCCTTGTTCTGGAGTCTGAAAAAGACCGTCTTGTCAGGTGGCGGTGCATCAGCAGCCACCCTGAGAATGTGCCGGCTTCCGAGTGGACAGGCACAGAAATTTCATTTCATATGGGCGAGCGGTCCAGTTCAGAGCCGGCATCCGAAAAATGGTCCGCCCAGATTCCCGTTCAGACGGTTTTGCGATTGGACCATTCCGGATGGCCTGATAACTCTAAATATCTACCCTTTTGTAATTTCGCGTGGGCCGACGTACTGACGAAGCTTTCCAAGAAGGCGATGGAGAATGGAGACTAACAAGTCGTCGCGGCTGTCTCCTGAAACGGCTAGTCCTTTGTCTTTTGGCCGTTTATGATGCTCGTTTCTGCAGCCCTTCCTCTGGCGCTTTACACACTTACACACCTTGTCGCCGCCCGTTTAGTGGCTGCGGCGGAAACCATCCGTGCGTAGGCAGTTTGCTTAAATAAGAAAACTACATGCGGGTGCGGCGAGTGGGCACTCGACACCTTCGGCGGTTTAATTTGTGCCGGACTACGTGTCAATCCGCTTCACTCACGAAACTGGGCTATTAAATCTGTGGCCGCCGGCGAAAGGATGGCATCCCCGGACCGTCAATGTCATCGACAAACTGACCGTCAAATGCCGTCTTCGCATCGAGCCGCGCGCCTGGTCGGCTAAATATCGTTTTTTATGACGCTTGGCGTGAAAAAATATTGAGGCCTGTTCCGAGTTAACATAAGATCAAGAGATTCGGTCACCAGCGCATTTTTTATTGCCTCCTTCGAGTTGCGCCGATTAATTTGCGGCTTTTTTTTGGAAGTATCTGGAAACGTTCCGGATAGAAGGCTACTGAGTAAAATAAGGCGGCGCAGAAAGAGTATGATTCCGTTGACTACGACTGCATTCTATGGTTTGGCGCTCTGCATTCCGTTCACGGTCTTCGCGATCGGCACGTTCTGGGTAAGGCCGCGGTTGTGGCTTCACAGTCTACCGCCGGATATTCAGGAAATGGCGGGACCCAAAACGGATCGAGAGGTGCGACAAACGAAGTGGCTGTTGATCGCTTATTTACTATTGCTCCCGGGAGGCTCGATTGTGTCGCTACTATTCGCTGCTGCGTCTGCGCGCGTCGAATTGACGGTCGTTGGAGCGTTCGTGCACCTTTACGGAGTGTGGGTCATTGTTCAACTCTGGGACCTTGTGATCATCGATGTCGGCCACATACTTTTCATTGATCCGGATTCACCGCCGATTCCGGGTACTAACGGAGCTGCCGGCTACAAGGACTTCGCGTTTCACGCCCGGGCCTTTGCTAAAGCGTGCTTTGTAAGCTTGGTGTTTGTCGGGCCGGCAGCGCTGGTTCTGGGCCTGGCTCTTTGAAACACCTGAAAGCGAAAGGAGACCGCGGCGGAAACCCGTAAATCGGGGCGACGGTGGGTAATATCATCATAAAGCGCCGCGCTTGAATCGCTGACTATTTCAAGGAGTCCTGCTTTTTACCACAAGATTTTGTTGAGGGATACATGTTTTTGATGGTAGGCTTCCGAAGATTTAAGAAATCAGAATGATTTCGAAATTAGCGACCGATAACACCCTGAAGTATTGGATATTTGGTCAGATGAAACATAATTACAGTTATGTGCTCTAGAAAGGTATGGCGCTAAGCGAATTCGAAAAGAAGAAATGTGAGAAAATCGTAGGCGAGTTTGTCGAGAAGCGCCGGCCACCGGCGCACATTCGGAAGGATCTGGATTTAGGGTTTCGGATAAAAGGGCGAAGTATTGAGATTTTCGAGATCCGACCGATGTGGCGGCAGCCGGATAAAACAATCGAAGAGGCTGTAGCAAAGACGACTTACGTTAAGACGCAAAGGCCCTGGAAAGTGTATTGGCGAAAAGCGGACCTAAAATGGCACCGCTATGACCCAGTTCCGGAGGTCGCTAGTCTTGAGGAATTCCTGGACCTTGTTGATAAGGACGAATACGCGTGTTTTTTTGGTTAATCGCACATAACAAATCAGCCCATGCCGACGCCTGCTCCGCAGGCGCAGCTGGCTTCAACCGTTATGCCCCTAAGTGCAAGAGCTGTCGTAGGGCGAGAGGTTTGTATTGATGAAGAAAGTAGACGCAGCCATCATCACAGCTCTGCCGAAGGAGCTGCACGCCGTCCTCGATCAGTTGGATCGATTTCGGCGCGTTGATGGCCCTGATGGTCGTACCTACTACGAGGCTGAGACTGAGGGTGGGTGCGACATCGTCGCGACGAGCATGACCAGCATGGGCGCAACGGATGCCGCGCTAGTCACAAACAAGCTCCTCGCCCAGTACGAACCGGGTCGGCTCCTTCTTACCGGAATTGCCGGTGCTCTTTCGGACGATGTCGCGCTTGGCGACATCGTGGTGGCCGAGCAGGTCGTGGACTACGAACTCGCAAAGATCCGCGACGAAGAGGTCGAGACTCGCTGGAGTGTGTACCGGAACGACCCCATTCTCCTACATCGTGCCAAACAGTGGATCGGGAATGAGTGGATGTCCGACATCGTGGCTCCGCCGCCCAGTTCGGCCCCGCTCGGTTTCGAGCCGAGGATCCATTTCGGTGTTGTGATGTCCGGTAACAAGGTCGTCGCGAACCGCGCTGTCGCCCGCAATCTACTGTCGTTTTGGCGTCGGGCCCTGGCAGTCGAGATGGAAGGAGCAGGCGTCGGGGCCGCTCTCTATCATCATGATGCGGCGATTCCGTTCACCCTCATAAAGGGAGTATGTGACCGCGCCGATTCGAGAAAGAACGACGATTGGCAGGCGTACGCCGCCTCGGCCTCCGCGGCCTACGCACTCGACCTTCTGGTCGATGCGGTCGGCACCGCGGATATGCCACAGCGGGTTCCAGCGGCCGATCTTCAGCTTGTTCCGAGCACGACCATCTCGAGGTACTCGCTGCGTGTGCTCATGGCGAACAGCTACGATATGGCCGAGCTCAGGACACTATGCTTCGATCTCGATGTAGATTGGGACGAGCTCGCTGGACGTACCAAGACCGAGAAGATCGTGAGCCTCTATCTTCACTGCAAGCGAAAGGGAAAGCTGCAGGAACTCCTTGCCGCCGTCGATCGGGATACGAACGGTGGCGTTTCCAAGTATGCAGCCCCCTGAAGGGCATAACCCAGCGCGTCGAGCTGACGGCGACGCTCGGCCGCTTGCGCGGCCTCCGCATCGCCGCAGCTCACGCGCGGGCCGTTAGACGGGCGAACGAGATCCACCGATGGCAGCAAGGCTTGTATCGAATCGTGGAACAGAGCACTTCGAGCTCGGCTTCGTCGCTCGGCGTGACTGTGGGCCCGACCCTGGCGTCGACTGTCAGGTGAGACTCGTTTCCTCCAGTTGGGCTGAAGGGGAGCCGCGTCCGATCACGATTACGCTCGGCACTCTGCACCTGTCGCTCGTGCAGATTCGAAACCTGGTTGAAGTCATTGAGTCGTGGATCACGAAGCCTGTCGATGAGCTGGCACTCGAGCCTCTTGAGGCGGAGATCGACTTGATGTTTGCGCCTCAGGACTTCCTACTACTCAAGTTTGGGTCGCGCGATGATACCATCGCTGAGCTTGGCAAGCCCGTTCTGACAGTTGACTACAAGATCGGGTCAACAATCGGCGTGATGCACTTTACGACCGATCCGACCTGTCTATCGGTGTTCGTTGACAGTCTCAAGACGGGGGTGGCCGGTGTTGGCTACATTCCCGTCTAACACGCCGACGCAACGGACGGCCTTCGGCCGCCGCTGATCGGCAAAACCGTTAGCTGGTCTGATTGGAGCCACTGTGAATCGGGAGATCGTTTCTGAACGCCTGCTACTTCGTCCGATCGAAGTAGATAGAGCGAAAGCACTTCATTCGCTCTGGACCGATGAGCGAGTGCGCCGTTTCTTGTGGGATGGCGAAACGATCCCGTTCGAACGCACGCGCGCAATCGTCGAGAAGAGCCTCATTCTGTTCGAGGAGAGCGGGTTCGGGATATGGGGTGTGTGCGACCGGAGTTCTAAGGAGCTATTGGGTTTCGCGGGATATTGGCCGTTCCGCACGCCGCCCTCAATCGAGCTCCTTTTTGGTGTGGCGCCGGAACACTGGAATCGCGGTATCGCAACGGAGTCCGGCCGGTGTGTAATCCGCTACGGCTTCGAGGAGTTGGGCTTCCAAAGTGTCAAAGCCAGCACTGACCTTGCCAACAAAGCCTCTGTTCGGGTATTGGAGAGGTTAGGTTTTTTGTTCCAAAAGCGTGAACTCGTTGATGGATTAGACACGGTCTTTTACAGTTTGAGCCGTGACGACTGGAAGAAGTCAGTTAACAAGCCGAAGATCGGCAACGGGTAATACGCTTTGAGGAAATCGCTTATGAAAAAGATGATGATGCTCCTGGCGATCCAGATTATCGCCTGCTTTGCTGCCTGTACTTCGCCTGATCAAACCAACGCTGTGCCGTCGGCAACGTCTTCGTTGTCACCTGAACGGGCCGAGCGCGAGGTGCGCCAGATCCACGAGGCCTATTACAAGACGCTTGTTAAGGAGGGGCCGGACGCTGCCTTGGGGCGATATTATTCAAGCGACTATACCTATCTCGGCGTCGATGGCAAAATCATAGATAAAGCAGGACTTAAGGCGCGGATGAAACGCAATAAGTTGGGCCTCTTTACGATGGAAGACGACTTGCGTCGAGTGAGCATTTACGGCGACGTGGCTGTGCTCAGCGGGCATACTAAAACGTCTCTTACGGATAGGGGGCAGGAGAAAGTTACGCTCGATGGCTATACGGAAGTATGGGTTCGTCGGGAAGGTAGTTGGCAGCTCGTAGCGGAGCAAATCACGCCACAACCGAGTTAAGCGTCGTATAATGCACGCTGCACCCGACTGTCCGCTGACGCAGTCGGCGGTTGAGCATATCCGGAATCCGAGTAAAGGAGCGCGGCTCAGCCTGACATTATGCCGCCGGTTTGATAGATTCGCGTAGACATAGGCTGTATCACTAAAGGGACCCAAAGGAGGTAAGTAATGCGAAACCCATTTGTACACGACGTTGGCGGTGTCCTCAGCGCCGATATCGCGGTGCCTGATCATGAGCGAGAACTCGCTTTCTACTCTAAAATCCTCACGACGGGCGACGCCCCGCTGTGGCGTGATGATCTGATGAATAACCTCGGCACACCGATAATCGGCCTCGGCGTTCGCACTCCCGAGTACAGCATTCTGCCGTTGCAATGGATGCCCCACTTTCAGGTCGCTGATGTCGCCGCCAGCGCTCAAAGTGCGATCGACATGGGGGGCAAAGAACTGATGCACGGCAAGGACGATAATGGACAAAGCCAATGGGCAGTTCTTGTGGACCAGGTCGGGGCCGCCTTCGGCGTTATTCCGGTTGTGCCTGGCGAGCCAGACAACGCTCAGCAGGATGAACGCGGCGGGTGTATCTCCTGGCTCTCGTTGACGGTTCCGGATGCTTTATCGAGCCGGGACTTCTATCAGGGCGTGGTGGGATGGAAGGCCAGGTCCATTGAGACGGAGGATAGCGAAGGGCATGGTGCAAGATTTGAGATGCAGATTGACAATGAGACCGCCGCAGCGGAAATCCGCCAGTCTCGCAGTCAACAAAATGGTATCCCGTCGGTTTGGCTGATTCACTTACCCGTCGACGACTTGTCCGAGAGTCTTCGGCTTGCAGGCGAGGGCGGCGGTGAAATCATTAAAGAATTCGCCGAGTACGCTGTTGTCCGCGATCCGGTCGGAGTCTACCTCGCACTGCAGGCCGGCTAGTGGCAGACAGCGGCATAACAAAAAGCAATGCACCGGAGGCGCGAAGCCGGTCGTTTTCGAATGGACAATCACTTGTCGCGGTCCAGTATTGCGGGCGTTGTCGTGGTTGAAGCCTGGCCATTCCGGCACGGACCCCAAAACATCGAAGGAACGTACATAACAAACCGCGTGGAGGGCGCGGCTGTTTATTGATGGAGTCCTTTTCGTGGGATGAAGCAGAATCAATGTTAAATAAGTTGCTGACCTTTGTGAGAGAAGAAACGTGGAATAATGTGGCTCAGAACCTCTGTATCGGAAAACGCTCATGAAGGCAG
>JAOTWM010000206.1 GCA_029862885.1 Gammaproteobacteria bacterium | reverse complement strand
CTTTGAACCCGGCCCGAAAGCGTCACATCCGGATATGCGGGTACGTTCACGACTACGGCGCTGCCGGTCGCAACCCGCGATAATTCGGATTCCGGAACCATCGATTCGGCTACCAAATCCGCCATGTCGGGAATCACCATAAACGGCTGATTCGCGTAGATACCGTCGCCGACCCGCACGGTGCGATACTCGCCGCCGATATGCAGCGGTTTATACACCACCACTCCGGCCGAAGGGGCGCGAATCGTCGTGTTTCGTAACTGCGAGCGCGCAAGCTTTAGCGCTTGTTCCGCGGAGTGCCGTTTAGTCTCGGCGCGTTCGCGTTCGGCGGGGTGCAAATAATCATTGGTGAGTTGTAGCCGCATGCTTGCGGTTTCGTACTCTGCACGCAGCCGTTCTACCTTCATTTTTTGTTGCTCTATTTCCTGTACGGAAACCAGATTGTCTTTGGCAAGTTCGAGACTATCGCGTAGATATTGCTGTTCGATTCGCAATGTATCTTCTAATTCGCTACGTTTGCCTTCGATTTCCCAAATCGCGAGTGGATGTTTGGCGTTGACTAAACTCTCTAGGTCAGAATCCGCCAAAGCGTATTCCTTTTCCAGCTTGAACATCTCGCGTTCGAGTTCGGCCGAATCGAAACGCACCAATGCATCGCCCTGCAGTACGTTGTTGCCCTCGGCAACCAGTTCGACGATCGTAGCCAGGCCCTGAAACTTGGACATGACCGTAACCACATTGCGCGACTCGAGCCTACCGTCGTAGACCGAGCGGATAACCAAGTCGCCTCGCGACACTTCGTCGAGGCGCGGGTCGCTCGCCGTCTCCACCGGCGACATCGACACCACGAACAGCGCACCCGCGGTTAAGAGAATTCCAAAAGTCATGACAATCCAGCGCATCGTCAACCTTTATATTCGTTGCGGCTTCAGCGAATCCGGTGTTTCGGTCAACGTCCCCAACGACTGTAATAACTGGTAACCCGAAAGCGTCGCGTCGGAGCGACCAGACAGCAATTGGCTTTCTGCATCCAAGAATGCCTGCTCCGCATCGGTGACGGAAAAATTATCGCCACGGCCGGCCTCAAATAAACGTTGCGCTAGCTGCAACCGAGCGGCAGCGTGGTCAAGATTACGTTCCAAAATTCCCAATTCAGAATGAGCTCTTCGATAACTTAACAAGCGTTGTTGCACTTCCCGCGCAATTGACAGCTCTATGACCCCAATAAGTTGCTGCGCGGTATTTCGAGCCAGCAACGCCTGCGACAATGCAACACGCTCGACTGATCGATTGAGGTCTGAATTCGAAGACAACCCCAATATCCAGCGACTGCGATCATCGCCATCGAAGCCGTCGATGGCCTGATCCGCGCGTTCATAACGCGCCACCGCATTGACATCCGGCAATAATCCACGCTGGGCGATTCGGCTGCCGCGATCGGCGTCATCGAGGTCCTGCAACGCCTGCGCGTAGTCGAGGCGATTGTTCAGCGCTACCGTAACCCCTTGCTCGGGTGACACCGAATCCACCGCAAAGACCGTGGTTGGCGACAATTGCAACGGCGTATCGGGTTTCAAACCGAGCAATTCGGCGAGATCACGGTTTGCCGAAGCCAAACGCTCGGTGTCGTTCTCGAGCCGGGACAAAGCCTGACCGTGCTGCAACTCGACACGCAATGTGTCGATCCTCGTAACCCTGCCGAGGCGTTCTTTGGCTTGCGTCAAGCGTAATAGTTCCGCCGCCCGCGCCACCGCTGCACGATCCGCGCGCACCTGTTGCTCGAGCCGCAGCACATTCTCATAGCTGGCGACAACTTCTACGACCAAATCGGCTTTTTGATTTTCGAAGCGCCGCTGAGCGGACCGCAATGCCTGATTGGCTCGCGTCGTCGGCTCCAGCGCGATCAATCGCCCGGCGTTACGAAACAACGGTTGGGAGGCTTCGATAACAACACGCTCGCGCCGCCCATTCGCAGCAGCATCGGGTTCGCTTCGCAGCGCTGCCGACAAGCGGGTTCCCCATTGCAACTTGCGCGCTACGCTCACGCCATACACGGATGACGTTTCATCATCGGCAAGAATCGCATTCAATTCGGGCCGGACACTCAGACGAAATTCAGATTGCGCGGCCGCTACCCCGAGTTCACTGCTGCGCGTACCGAGACTCGTCAGCACCAAAGAACGATTCTGCGCGAGTGCGAGATTGATGGCCGCCGTGAGACTAAGGGATTGTTGTTCGTCCGAATCGACTTGCGCGGCAATTGGCGATTCCGATGCATGGACCACTCCAAAAGTGGCCGTCAGAACGACGAACACCATCTTCAGAATCGTCGACCGCGCATTGCGCCGCGGCCTGTTTCGGACTACTAACACGATTTTGCTCCTGCGCCTGGCACCGTCTCTGATAGTGGAAGCGACGCCCTCCCAGTTTACCACCGATTCAGCCACCTCCACGCCGAAAATACAGATCAAACCGGTCCATAAACGCTTTGCGCTGCGCGTCGGAGAATCCATCGAACGCGAACGACATCTCGATGTACGGCAACTGCAGTAACGCAATCCCGCGAATCTTTTCGTCTCCGAGCTCGATCTGTACGGATCGGCCGCCATAGTCGATTTCGACGTGTCTATCGTGACTGTGAAACGGGTGATGATCGATGGCCGAGGGCAGAATACGGAAAAAATCGGCGTGGGTTAATCCCATTTCCCGCGTAAAGCGGTAGGCCTCCATAAAAGAGTGCTAGCCGCCCGCTACCGGCGGCCAGATCGCTAGCGTATCACCTTCTTTAAGTACCGCGGAGTCGCGTTCGGGTTGCGCGCAGTACACGCCATTGATCAACACCAGGTGTGCGAGCTCGCGCGGTACTCGATATTTATCGATGAGTGTATTGGGAGTTACACTGCCATCTACGTCGATCGATGCAGTATTTTCAAACGCATTGGCAGGCAGATAATCACCAAGCGTGGCATACAGCTTCAGGGTGATTTTCATAATGGTGTCGGACTAATAACTACGCCTTGCCGATACCCTGGGCGGCCGCCATATACGCTTCCATAATCTGCGTCGGGTTATTGAGCAGTTTGTCCTTCCAATGGCCGAGGTGAAACCGGCTCTGGATCAAACCACGCAATACGCCGACATGCTGGGTCAAGCCCAGGCTGTTGGCGCCCACCAATACGTCGTCCTCGAATTGCAGGTTCAAGTATCGGTAGTTACCGGGGTCGTTGAGTTCGGCCGACTCGCCGTTCGCTACGCCTTCCCAGGCACCGAACGACGCCGATACCAACCCCATGGTGTCCAACACGTTCATATTGATGCAGCCGGCGTGCACCATATCGTGGCCGCTCGCCATATTGGTGGCGGCGACACGGCCGTGCTCGACCGCCGTGGGTTGGATCGCTTGCACGGAATACTCGCCGGTCGAAAAATCCTTACCTTGCGCCACATCACCGGCCGCAAACACGTTGGCGTCGCTGGTTTGCAGGTGTTCGTTGACCAATACACCTTGGTCAATCGTGATCCCTGTGCCCTGCAATAATTCGGTATTCGGTGCGACGCCCGTCGCGCAGATCACCAAGTCGGCCGGATGGCTTGCTCCTCCTTCGAGTTGCACACTCAAAGGATGTGCGCCCGTATCTTGCTGAATCGCAGCGACTCGCATGGATGTCAACACCGATACACCTTTGCGCTCGCACCAGGATTTGATTAAACCTGCAGAACTGTGGTTCATCATTCGCGGCACCATGCGGTCTTCCATTTCGATGACCGTCAATTCCACACCTCGCGACGCGAGCGCTTCAAGAATAATGCAACCGATGAACCCGGCCCCCATAAGTATGACTTTCGCGCCCGGTTTAGTGTGTTCGGCAATTTGCCGCGCATCGGCCAACGTCCAACACGAATGCACTCCAGCAAGATCGGTGCCCGCTATCGGTGGCTTGGTAGGCCGCGCACCGGTCGCGATCAACAATTTGTCGTAGTCGACTTTGCCACCACCGCCGAGCATTAGTTGCCGATCAGAAGTCGATACGGAGACAACGAGATCATTACGCACCTCGACACCGATCCGATCGTAGTGGCCGTCGGATTTGCGTAAGTAGGTGCCGGCTTCGTCGATCTTATCAATTAACAAATACGGCAATGCCATTCGTGAATACGGCGGTTCGGGTTCGTCGCCGATCAGGCTGATACGGCAGTTTGCATCGAGCTTGCGCAGGTGTTCGGCGGCAACGACCCCGGCCGGCCCCGCGCCAATAATGACATGGTGCATATTAGTGTCCTGTCCCATGAAGAAGTTGTGTTTCAGGGCCCCCCAATGGGGTCAATACAAGGCGCACTCCACAGGCAATGGCAGCCCCTTTCCAAGGGACGGCAACGACGTAGTGGGCCCATTCGGGCGGCCGTCACGGCCGCCCCCCGACCGGAATGTGATTGTAATCCCGTCGCGCCTCAGCTCGGCAGATCGAGCCGGTCACGGGTTTGGGTCGTGACTTCGCCGTCGGGCGTCCAACCGCGCAAATCGTAATATTCCGGCAGCATCTGCTCGACGCCGCTGACCTTACCCTCGGCGGGGCCGGTGTTAGCGGGTTCGGTAAAAAAGCGCTTCGGCAATGTGTCGTCCTTGGCTGTGAAACCCGCTTTGTTATTGAAATCGCGTTCGAGATTCCAGATACGCTCGCCGACTTCCACGAGGCGCTCCGCCGTCCAATCGCCTTCGCAACTCGCATCGAGTTGCGGCGCGACGTTATCCAACGTCCATGCAAACGACGTGAAGATGCATAACCCGGACGAATCGAACGCCGCGGTGGCATCCTGAAACGCCTTCACCAAACCCGGCTTGCCTTCGGTCGCGAGCGGGTCGGTTTTCTCGGGAATTCCGAGCACCTCCGACGCCACCGTGTAGCTGCGCAGATGGCACGCGCCGCGGTTCGAAGTCGCATAGGTCAAACCCATGCCCTGGATACCCCGTGGGTCGTAGGCCGGAAATTCCTGACCTTTCACCGTCATCGACAACTCCGGCCGTCCGTACTTCTCACACATTCGCTTCGAGCCCATGCCTAAATCTTTGCCGAAACCCTCGCCGGCCGCGGTTATCTCCGCGGCTTTACACAATGCTTCCGCCGAACCAAATTTGAACTCGATTCCACCGGTATCTTCGGTCGTAATAACTCCTTGCTCGAACATCTCCATCGCCGCCGCCACCGTGGCACCGAACGAGATCGGGTCGAAGCCGTCTTCGTTACATAAGAAATTGGCATAGGTGAGCGCGTCTAGGTCATCGATACCGGTATCGCTACCCAACGCCCACGCTGCTTCATACTCCAAACCCCCGGAGTTGCCCCAATACTGCGGCTTGTTCTCGACGCTGAAGTGTCCCTTGTCGATCGTCGAAATACGCCCACATGCAATAGTGCACGCAAAGCAACCCGCGTTGGTCGTGAGGTTCGGTTTTGAATCGCTCTTGCGCGGCTCCGCCATCGCTTCAGCGGAAATCTTGTGGGCGCCCTCGAACTTCACCTCACGCATATTTCGAGTCGGCATCGCGCCAATCTCGTTTATGACGTTCATCAATACTTGCGTGCCGAAGGCCGGCAGTCCTTGGCCGGTTACCGCGTTCTCGGCGAGAACTTGCTTCTGCTCGCCCGTCGATTGCATAAACCGTTTCGGGTCTTTGATATTACCGACGCCGAGCGTACCGCGCACTGCCACGGCTTTTAAGTTTTTCGACGCCAGTACGGCACCGACACCGGAACGTCCGGCTGCGCGATGCAGATCGTTGATCACCGCCGAATACAAGCACCCGGCTTCGGCCGCACGGCCGATACAGGCGATGCGAATCTGCGGATCCTGGTGAATCTTGTGAATCAGTTCATCGGTTTCCCAAACCGATTTGCCCCACAACTGATCCGCCGGCAATAGTTTCGCGTTGTCGTTTTCGACGTGTAGGTATACCGGGGATGCGGCCTTGCCCTCGAAAATGATCATGTCCCAACCGGCCATCTTCATTTCCGCACCGATAAATCCACCGGAGTTGGAACACGCCACCGTGCCAGTCAACGGACTCTTGGTGATGACCGAATAACGACCGCCGGTCGATGCCATGGTTCCGGTTAACGGCCCGGTCGCCATAATGACCTTGTTATCAGCGCCGAGCGGATCGCATTTCGGATCGACCTCTTCAACAAGATAACGCGTCGCCAAACCACGCTGCCCAAGATACGCTTGAGCCCACTCCATATTTAAAGGCTCCGACGCGATGCTGCCGTCGGTCAGGTTTACCCGCAAAATTTTCTTTGCCCATGCCATGACTTAATCCTCCAGTTACGCGCGCGCTGTCGCGGCGTTGTCGGTTTTTCCCGCCCAAGCGCGCATCCGGTCCAAACCGGTCGCGTCGGCATCCACGTAGGTGATCGCCGCGGTCGGGCAAGCTTCCACACATTGCGGATTGCCACCGCACAAGTCGCACTTGATCACTTTGCCCGTGTCCTGGCTGTAGTTAACGGTGCCGAACGGGCACGCGATGGTGCATACCTTACAACCGACGCACACATCCGCCAGCACGTCTTTGGAACCCGTCGCCGTGTTCACCACGATGGCATCCACGGGACACGCCTGCATACACCACGCTTCATCGCACTGGGTGCAGGTATACGGCACGAATCGGCCTTCTTGATGGAATGTAAAAACCTTGATGCGGGATTTTGCCGGATTGAATACGCCCTCGTTCTCGTAAGAGCAGGCCAGCTCACATTGTAAACAACCGGTGCATTTATCCGGGCTAATATGGAGTGATTTCAGCATGCGCTATTCTCCTTGTCCTCCAGTTTTTTGGCGTGGGATATCGTCGGCCGCAGAACACGACCGCGAATCCGAAACCTACAATTTGTAAGGTCTTCTTATCACTTCTACGCGGCGTGTGCAACGATTCGCCGCGCTGCGCGCGAGTGCCCCTACACACTCGCCGGTCGCTGCGATTAGCGTTCCGCGGCTGTGCCCTCTGAAGCCGTCTGGGAACAGGCCGGGCAACTCGGGTTCTTCGGCAACTTGATGGCCTCCCATTCCATGGTCATGCCGTCGAACATCAATAAACGCCCCGCCAGATGGGCACCGACGCCGAGCAGAATATTCAGGGTTTCCAACGCCTGCATGCTGCCGATTACCCCGACCAACGGCGCCACCACCCCCTCCGCGGCACAGGTCGCGGCCTCGACGCTTTCGTCGGGATACAAGCACTGATAGCACGGACTCGCGCCCTCGGCCGGTAAAAACGTCACGACCTGCCCTTGCCAGCGAATCGCGGCACCGGAAACGAACGGCGTACCGGTCGCCAGCGTCATTCGGTTCAGCGTAAAACGCGATGGGAAGTTATCGGTGCAATCCACGACGACATCGGCGAGATCGACATGCTCCAGCAATTCATCCCCATCAAGCTCGTAATTGATCGCGTCCACGCGCGTCCGTGGGTTAATTTCACCCAGCAATTCCGCCGCGGAATCGGCTTTGAGCTTGCCGATATTTTCATGCCGATGCGCGATCTGCCGCTGCAAATTGGATTCGTCGACCCGATCGTAATCGCTGAGCACAAGATGTCCTACCCCCGCCGCCGTGAGGTACATGGACACCGGCGAGCCCAACCCGCCAGCGCCGATAATCAACACGCGAGAATCCAGCAACCGTTGCTGCCCGGCCTCGCCGATCTGCGGCAAGCGTATCTGGCGGCTGTAGCGTTCGAGTTGATCGGTGTCCACGGCGCGATGCTACATACGATATTGGAGGCGACATTGGAATTGTCTGCCGCCCACCGGCAGATAGCAACCGGGCGTTGTCGCTATTGCTGACGTTCGTGCCCCGGCCACGCTAGAATGCCAACGAACGGATATTAACGCGGCGAGCAAAATTCGCTGTGGCCGAGCCTTTCCCCCGCAAGTTAGCCGTCATTCTCCACGCCGATGTGGTCGACTCGACCAGGCTCGTACAGCGTGACGAAAGCGTCGCCCACGATCGGATTCAGGACGAGTTTCCCCGTTTGTCAAGAACCGTCCGAAGCTACGCGGGTAGTGCGCACGAGATCCGGGGAGACGCGCTCGTGGCCGAGTTCGGTCGTGCTTCGGCTGCGGTGATCGCCGCCCTCGCGTTTCAGGCCTCCAAGCAGACTCATAATCAAACATTTACCGACACGATTCGACCTGAGATTCGAATTGGCATCAGCCTGGGAGAAGTGGTCATCGCAGACGACACCGTGACGGGCGCGGGCGTAGTGATCGCCCAACGCCTGGAGCAGTTGTCGGGGCCGGGTGGTATGGTGGTTCAGGGAAGTGCATCGGAAACGGTACCGATTCGGATGCCATTCACATTCGAGAATCTAGGCGAGCGGGTCTCGAAGGGCTTCGACCAAGCGTTAGGGCCTTAGTGGTGCACCTGAATTCGGGTGAACTCTTAACCCGAGCCGACCGCAACCGGGCACGAAAGCAATGTTGCTCGCGAGGATCTTCCCGCAACGGGCGCGCAGGGAGTCGCGAGCCTACAAGCCCAACGTCAATGCTTAATTGGCCGAGAACAAAAGCTACTTGCGGCCCAGGCGCTGGTTCGACGTAAAGATGTAGGCCTACTGACCCTGACCGGACCCGGCGGCAGTGGTAAGACCCGCCTGGGTCTTCAGATCGCCGCCGAGTTGGTGAAACACTTTGAGGGTCGGGTGTTCTTCGTTACGCTGGCGCCGATTCGCGACCCCGACCTGGTGGCGTTGACCATTAGTCACACGCTGGGCATTCAAGACTCCGCTCACCGGGCCCCTCTGGAAAGCCTCAAGCACTTCGTGCGCGATAAGTCCGTGTTGCTGGTGCTC
>JAOTWM010000205.1 GCA_029862885.1 Gammaproteobacteria bacterium | reverse complement strand
CCATATCTTCGACTTCGAACACTGGGACGATATCTTCGAAATCGGGTCTGCCGATCGTATTGGTCCAGGCAGCACGAACGATGACATTGTCTTTCGGTCGAAAGGTTGCGTGAATACTGGGCAAAAAATCTGTGTAATCAGTTCCATCCCGCACCTCTTCACCGGGATTTAACTCATCAAAATCAGGATCGTCGAAGTTGATCAGGGTCGCATTGTATACGGCATCGGTACGTTCGACCCGCACGCCGGCAAGGAACGTCGTGCTGCCGAAATCAACACTGATCATGCCGTAACCAGCATACAAGTCTTCTACAATGTCATAGTCGGAAGCGATTGAATTCTCCGCCGAGCCATCCGCGTTAAATTCAAACATCGCTGGATCCGATTGAAAAAGCGCCTCGTGCGCAGCGAAATCCAGCACCGGGCCTAGTTCAAATCGTCCGTCGAAAAAGTCACTCGGGCCAGGTGAGAATAATCCTGTGTCGGCGAGTGTAAAATCAACGGCATCCTCGTAATCCATGTTTTCTCTGTCGCGGAACTTGTCCCGCTGGGCGTATTTGAATCCAAACTTCAAGTACCCGGAGTGACTGCCAAAGTCACGGTCGATTCTGAGGTCGGTCTTGAACGAATTGATATCCTCTTCGATGGCATCATTACGGCGGCGCACCCGACGAAAATCAAAGTTTGCCGGATCGTTGATGGCCGGGCCGGCGTCGAATTCCGGATAAGGACCCGAGACGTCGACCGTGTTAGGAAACGCACTACCCCCCGAGCGATATTCCCAGTCCAAGCGTAGCGGAGTAATTTCTTCAGCGTGCGAAAATGTGTAACTTGCGCCCCAGGTAATGTTATCGAAATCAAATTCGCCGCCGATGGAAATATTGTTCAGTTGCTGCGTCTGATTGTTTTGCCGGTATTCCCGTGAGGCACGACCTTCGGAATTTTGCACCACCGTGCTCGACACCGGAGTCTGATCCCCTCGTGCCGCATCGAAATCCAGTTGGTGGCGCGCTTCCTCATCGGTGAACTCGTTAAAAATACTTCGCATATACCAAAGTGTAGTGTCGTTCGGCCGATATTCGAGATTCGCGTTAATGCCTATGCGCTCGCGCTCAATATCGTAGGCAAAAATCCTATAATTCTCCGGTGCAAAATCCCCCGGAGCAAACTCGACCCAGCCCAGGCTTTCGAACAGTTCGGTATCGTACCTCTTTGTGTAATAACTCCCGGCAAGGACCAGACCCCACTTATCTTCAGGTCCCAGCGTTGATCCCCAGGTCGCACTGGCGCCGTATGGGTTGCGACCACTCTTTTCGTTGTAACCTGCGCGAGCACTGACAACCCCAAACGGTTCCGGAGAATCGAAGGCGCTGCGCGTGACAATGTTGATGTTGCCGCCGATTGCGTTGCCATCGAGGTCCGGCGTCATTGCCTTGACGACTTCGACTATCGATACCAGGTCCGATGGAACGACGTCCAGCGCCACCCGCCGTCCTGATCCTTCCGGCGAACCAACGAGATTGCCATCAATCGTCACATTATTGAGGTCGGAATCAATCCCGCGAATTACTGTATAACGGCCTTCACCCTGATCAATTTCCACTGACAGGCCCGGCAATCGCTGAATGGCCTCAGCCACGTTGAAATCAGGTAGCTTGCCGACCGTATCGGCCGACACCGCATCGAGAATGCTCTCCGCCGCACGTTTGCGTTGCAGCGCCAGCAGTTGGGATAAACGACTACCGGTGACAATGACTTCCTCGAGATACGCTGAAGTCATAATAATGTCCAGGGCGACCTCGCCCGTCGCGGGTACGGTAACGCTTGCCGATTGTGTTTCATATCCGCCAAAGTCTGCCTCGACCGTGTACTCGCCCGCTGGCAGTCCTCTAAAGCTGTATCGTCCCCAACGATCGGTGACTGCACGTCGGTTACCCTGATCAGTAGTGATAGTTGCTCCGTCCACAAATCGCTGCAGGGCGGGATCGTTCACCACGCCGACAATGTCGCCGGCGTAACTCGCTCGGGTCACCAACACACATAGACTCGCGACGACCGCGAGGTTCAGCACCGTCATCGAAACGACGGAATAGCCACGTCTTAATTCTTTACGAGTTTTCATTTGTCGATCCCCCTGTTAAAGGACTTCAAGAGCAACTTGACGCAGCGAATGATCGATCGTGTACGGATGACGGGCTTTGCCGAGACCTCGGCAAGCGCTTGAAGGCCGACCACGGGGTAATGCGATAATAAAACCCCTGCGACCTTGCGATCCGTCTTGGTCAAGTTTGCGGTTGTTATTAGTATTGCCATCACTGCCTTACGCCCAATCCGGGATAAGACTTGACGCCCGGTTCGTGGACTTCTGCGAGCTTTGCAAATAGCGCAGACCGTCTTTATCATAACTCTCTCATAACCTTTATTACAGGCTTTTCAACGAGATGACCCCACTCATAGCCACTGCCCACTAGCGCTTGAGTATCTCCGCGTGATTCTCGTCTTGTCATTGGTTGCGATGATCGTCTTCATCGTCGCCTCGACCACCATCGGCAAGCTTCACCCGTTTGTCGCACTGCTGTTGGCCGCGTTCGGCTACGGCGTATTCACGGGCATGCCAGTCGACGAACTGCTGGTTTCGATCAATGAAGGATTCGGCGATACGATTGCTTATATCGGCATCGTCATTGTTGCCGGTTCAATCATCGGTACTTTCCTGAAGCGCTCCGGGGCCGCGGCACATTTGGCGGCGTCAGTCCTGCGCCTGGCAGGTCCCAGGCACATTCCAATGACGATGGGATTGGTAGGCTACGTCGTCTCAATGCCGGTCTTTTGTGACGCCGCCTATGTGCTGCTATCCCCTATCAATCGGGCGCTGTCGATTCGAGCCGGAGTATCGGCTGCCGGCGGTGCCGTTGCCTTGAGTCTCGGCCTGTACGCAACTCACACCATGGTGCCTCCGACGCCAGGTCCCGTCGCCGCCGCGGGTATTCTGGATGCTGATTTGGGACTCGTGATCGTCTGGGGCATGGTCGTGAGTATGATCGCGCTTGGCGCAGGGTTGCTGTTTGCGGTTCGTTACGCCGCCCAATTCGAGCTCGCGGCTGCACCCAATGCAGCCGTAGAGACGGCACCTGCAGTTTCTTCCGAAGGGCATTCAACACTTGGCGCTCTCTTGCCGATATTTGTGCCGATTCTGTTGATCGTCGGCAGATCCGTCGTACAACTGCCATCCTTGCCTATCGGCACAGGCGTTGCTGAGAACTTTTTTAATGTCACCGGTCAGCCGGCAGTCGCGCTATCGATCGGTGCTTTGCTTGCTCTGTTCCTTCCGAAGTCGTTCGAACGCTCGATGCTTTCGGAGCGCGGTTGGTTTGGTGAAGCAATTGTCAATTCCGCGTTGATTATTCTAATTACTGGCGCAGGCGGTGCATTCGGCAGGGTCCTGCAAGCATCGGGCATCGCGGATGTTGTCGGCAGCAGCGCAAGTCAGATCGAGATGGGGCTGATACTGCCGTTCATTCTGGCAGCGGCGATCAAGACGGCCCAGGGCTCATCAACGGTCGCCATCGTAACGACAGCCGGTATCGTTGCCCCGCTGCTAGCATCGCTCGGCCTTGATTCGGAAACAGCCAAAGCCCTGGCCGTGGTCGCGATAGGTGCCGGTTCAATGGTGGTATCGCACGCCAACGACAGTTATTTCTGGGTGGTCACCCAGTTCTCTGGCATGAGCGTGAAACAAGGCTATCAATTGCAGTCGGTTGGTACCCTCATCCAGGGAGCAGCCGCGGCGATTGCGGTCGTTGTGCTCGGCATGTTCCTCATTTAATCCCTCAGAAAAGAGGAATCGACAAAACTGTCTATCAGTCAATGTTACTGCGGTTTACGGCACCTGGCCTCGAAACCTGCCATCACCCTGGATGTGACCTCCGGGAGGTCTGACAGTATTCCGTTTACACCCGAACGGATGAGTTCTTCGAGCACTTCTCGAGGAGCGTCGCCCGCCGTGGTCCAAACCGGTTTTCCCAGTCCGTGGACCTTCCGAACTATTTCCTTATCTGCCCGGATCCATTCGGGCCACAGGCGGATGATGTCGATTCCGCCAGCGACAAAATAGGCAATGTCCTCCGGCCTGCGAATGAAGCCCAGGGTCCGGATATTGGGGTTGAGTCGGCGGAACTGTCTCAGATCGCCCAGAGTTCTCACTCCGACAATGACGTCCAATACTGCGTCGTGACTCTCGGTCAATCGGACCACTTTCCCCTTGTCTAACACTGGGCTGACCTTGATGTCGAGAAGCAACTTCACACCGGTGTCCGCGACGAGGTCAAGCACCTCTGCATAGCTTGGGATCGACTCCCCGCTACCGGCATTCAGCTGTTTCAGCTCTCCAAGTGTGTGGTCTGTTACCTTTCCCCTGCCGTCTGTGGTGCGCTCGAGGGTCTCGTCATGCAGGATGATGACCTCTCCATCCCGGGTGCCGCGCAGATCGATTTCGATAATATCGACGCCGTATGAAATGGCCCGTCGGTAGGCCGCAAGCGTATTCTCCGCGTAGCCAGGTACGATTCCGCCTCGGTGAGCAATGTTCAGGACAGTCCAGTCGGGACATTGCGAGCCCCAAACCGGTGTCAGGAGTATGAAGCAAGAAGCTCCAATACCCACAGCCCAACGCGACGATTCGTGCGAATACCACACCTTGCCTACTCGGTTGGTCTCTTGTTCCACGCCACGAGCGCCAGCAACAACGACGCAACAGCCGTGGATATCCAGAAGTAAAATGCGTTATCAAACTGGTAGGTCACGACACCGTCAATCGCGGTTTTGGAATTCTCTATCAGAACCCCGCTGATCCAGTCCTGTGCTGCGGCGCCGAGATAGGAAAACAAGCCGATTATCCCCTTTACGGCGCCGGCGGCGCCGACTGGCATAAGATCCACTGCGATGAGTCCCGCCAGAAAGACGATTAGTCCGCCGATGGCAAAACCAAAGCCAGCCAAAGCAATCGAATCGACCAACAGATGCCCCGGTGGAGAGTAGTAAAAAAGGGACAAGGAGAAGACCAGGAGCAGCCCGTAAAGGAGCGTCGGAACGTTTCGACGAGCGCCAAAAAATCGATCCGAGATAACGCCGGAAAACACCGCGCCCAACAACCCGAAAATCGGGTAGGCCGCCATCGCCGATGCGGCATCAACCAGCTCGTAACCTTTGCCTTCCTGAAGATAGAAGATCGCCCAGCTATTCACTGCGTACCTACTCATATACATGCAAGCACTGGCAAGCCCCAGGACCCAGACAATGGGGCTCTTCAGGACCATGATCTGGAGCGAACGAACACTTTCTGTGCGCGGCTTCCCGGCAGAGTAGTCCTGCTTATAGTCCGCGGCGCTCGGCAAACCGTACGTCTGCGGACGATCGGAGAGATTGAGGTACATAATGAACGCGACGATCAGACAGGCAATGCCCGGCGCCCAGAACCCCCACCGCCAGCCAAATGCATTGACGACCAATGCCGTTCCGACAAATGTCAGCCCCTCCCCGATATTGTGAGCACCTGCCCAGATTCCGTATCGCGTACCCCGCTCCTTGTTGCTGAACCACTGGCAAATAGACACGACACTGGGCGCGGAACCGATAGACTGAAACCAGCCGTTGAAAGCCCATAGCGCAGCGAAAAGATAAAAGTTGTTTACGGCTCCAAAGGCGAGATTAGCTAATGCTGAAATCATTAGTGCGACAGACATGAATCGGCGAATGTTGGCCCTGTCCGCAAGAAAACCGTTAAAAAACTTTCCGAATGCGTATACAAAAAGCAGAAGCGATCCGATGATGCCCATCTGTTCCACAGATAAGACACCTTCATCGAGCATCGGTTTTTTCGCTACGGACAGGCTCAGGCGACAGGTATAGAAGAATCCATAGCCAATAATCAACCACAGGAACAAACGCCAGCGGCGATTCTCGAAAATCCGACGTATCTGACCGGCATCAGTTAACGGAACGCTGTTAGGGCCGGTTGCAAACCACCTAAGAATGTTTTTCATTCTGTACCTTGAGGTCGGGTATGGGTGATTGTCGGCATGCGGATCTTGAGGACTTTCCTTTCAGCTTTGTGAATCGCCCATAGAATTGGCTGATCCACGGAGCGGTCCCACGCTATTCCCTGTCCTTCCATTATCGGAACCCTTACCGTCGCTGCCCAGTGCAATACTGATCCTGCATCGGGGAGCTCCATTACATAGGTCTCGCCGTGATCATGACCGGTGAGGTACAGGTACCCGTCAGCCCCCCAGGAACCGCCAGAATTGCTCATCGGCCGCATTCGATCAAGAATCTCCTTTGGCAGGGTCCACGATTCGATAACTACGAAGCGATCGTCAAACTTCACAATCTGTGTTCTATCCGTCATTCCGTAACGTTCGGATTGTCCGGTTTGAATTTTGTCGTAATTGGCGAACGCGCCCCACCAGTGACCCTCACGCCAATCAAGCCAGGTAAGTGACCCGCGTTGAACACCGAAACTATGCGTATCAACATGCGTGAGTGTATCGGCGGCCCAAATCTCTACTGAGCTCGTCATGGGCCACTCGGGATAATTCGAATGCGACGCGTACAGCTTGCCGTCCAATGCTGCCAGGCTGTCCATATGTATCAGAGGATCGCCTTCGCCTTTGCCTTCCCAGCTCGCAAGAATTTTGCCGGTCTTCTTGTCGTGTTTGGATATTGCATAGTTAGTCACTGCATAGACGTAACGATCATCGACGGCCACACCTTGTCTGGCATTTGCTGCGGAAAATTCACTAATCAGCTCTGCGTCAAAGACCGGCACTTCGGCCGCAGTGATCGAACAGCCGGCAAGAAAGCCTACAAGTAGGAGTCTCTTCAATCGCCTGGCTCCGTGCACGAGCATAAATGATCCCTTTCAAGAAAAGAGGAGCCAGGACGACTCCCACACTCCACCAATATCTTACGCCAACAATCGGAGCGTTGCATTGACCCCTAATGTAACCGTCTGGTTGAGATTTCGCTGCGTGGTCTGAGTCACAGAAGATTTTTGCGGCAGGGAACTGCTACCAATATCTGAACAATTCCCGATTCAATGCTTGCTCGATGGCGGGGAAATCTCCAGTCAGATACAAGGTCAGGTTGTATTGATTACGATGGGCTGCATCGTGCAGGTTTGCACTACTTTGAATGAGATGCAGGTGCCCGCCGGAATGCCCCATTGCTATCTTGTGTCCTAGCGTGGCAATACCCTCATGGTCATTTGGATAACGTACGTTTACGCCAAGAGATTGCAGTCTTTTTTCTGCTGCGTGATTGTCACGGTGTCGATCCAATAGGAACCGCACATCGCAGCCACGCCCGGCTAGCTGTCCCAGACGGCTAAAAACAGGTTCGCCGATATCATCCGGCAGCGCACGATAA
Source organism: Gammaproteobacteria bacterium (assembly GCA_029862885.1). Classification (GTDB taxonomy): domain Bacteria; phylum Pseudomonadota; class Gammaproteobacteria; order Arenicellales; family JAOTWM01; genus JAOTWM01. Next base: position 1,421 of record JAOTWM010000205.1, on the reverse strand, counting down.
TAGGACAGCCACAAAGGGCCCTCACATCGAGATAACTTGCCCAGTAATTTTTCAACGGGATTTGATTCACTTGGGTGAAACGTAAGCAACAACTCACCGCCTCTTTCAGTGGCCAGTGACAAAAATGAAGCAGTAGCAGTCCGACTTTCTCTAAGGCTTTCGGCATGGGCTTTATAGAAAGGAAAGAAAACACTGTCCGACTTGACGTCGAAAGACAGCGCGGTATGGATGCGAGGAGATTCCGTATGGCGCTCACGCAAGTTGAACGAACCGATTATGGCCGTCGTGTTTCCGTTTGTGCGATGCAGAACCATGCTCTTATGGTGTACATAGCGGCGCTGAATAAAAAGTTGGGAACAAGTAACAGAGGTTCGTGGCGGCAACAGCTCTTCGCAGCGAGGTTTGACGGCGTCACGATAGATGCTCAATACCTTGACGCCACGACCGGCGGCTTTCACGATCGCGCGATTAAGCACCTTGTTTCTGAAATATTTCTGCAAGAGGATGATTTCATCGCCGCTGTCGGCTGAACGGATTAGCGACAGATACTCTTGGTGGATCGGTGTCGGTGCCCGGTTGCTTTGTTGATCTATGTGGATGGCGATGTTGGTGGCCAGATCTTGAGCCTGAGACGTGCCGCTTACGACCAGCAAGATTACCAATGGTCGAAAAACAGTGCGTGCAAAGACCCTCAAGTTCTTGATCCTCTGGCAGCGTCGATCCGAAGCGCGTGCATTCATATTCTGGACGGAATCCTCTGATACGACAACTGGACAGGTCGTCAATTGCAATTGCAGTACCCATTACAACCGTGCAGCACTCAGTCACACAAAACTCACACAATTTGGCAAACCACGCGACGCAGTGAAGGAGGGCTGCGCGTAACTGCCTAAGGTTGCTCAACTGGTTTTGCGGAGATTGGAGTCTCTATTATCCGCACGTTTTGCGGATTTTACTTGCCTGTACGGAGAATAGAGGCAATAATATCTGCAGAAATTGCGGAGATTATATGTGTCCTATTTATGGGAACAAAGTGAGTGGCCTGAACTAACGTGGGACGAGGCGCGGCTCTCCAAGCTGCTCGCAACGGTCTCCCACGAACAAGGCCGTTTGCAGGGCAAAATGGAAGCGCTCGGGTTTGACCTACGGAACGAAGCGCACCTTCGCACGTTGACCGAGGACGTAATCAAGTCGAGCGAAATCGAGGGCGAAAACCTCGACCGGGAGCAAGTCCGATCGTCACTTGCCAGGCGGCTAGGCATGGACATAGCTGGACTCGTGCAGGCCGACCGGAATGTCGAAGGCGTTGTCGAGATGATGCTCGACGCCACGGAAAAATACGATGAGGAACTGACCGACGAACGCCTGTTCGCATGGCACGCCGCTCTCTTTCCGACCGGGCGCAGCGGCATGGTCAAGAT
>JAOTWM010000204.1 GCA_029862885.1 Gammaproteobacteria bacterium | reverse complement strand
ACGAATAATGGTCCGATCTGGACAACGTCGATGCTGAATTAGTGGCGCGACTCCCGAGATTTATCGGTCGACCACCGGCCCAATATATCTAACCGCTAAATGGAACACGCATAATGCTCCGGTTGTATGATTTTTGGGAGTCGGGAAATTGTTATAAGGTGCGCCTTCTGCTGTCGCAATTGGGCGAACCATTTGAGCGCGTTCCGGTCGACATCCTTCAGGGTCAGACACGAACCGAGTCTTATCTAAAGAGAAATCCCAACCATCGGGTCCCGCTACTCGAGTGGCCGGATGGGCGAACGCTTGCGGAATCCAACGCAATTCTGTTTTGCATCGCCGACGGAACTCCGTTTCTTCCCGCTGATCCCTGGTCCCGAGCGCAAGTATTACAGTGGATGTTCTTTGAACAATACAGCCACGAGCCCTATATTGCGGTGGTCCGTTTTTGGCACTTCACGGAGCAGGTGGAGCAGAATATAAATACGCTGCCGGGCAAAATGTATGGTGGCTATGGCGCGTTGGGAGTCATGGAGCAGCATCTTGCAACGCGCACGTTTTTTGTACGCGATACATACTCCATTGCCGATATTGCATTATATGCCTATACCCACGTCGCGGACGAAGGCGGTTTTGAGCTCGATCGGTTCCCGGCCATACAGTGTTGGTTATCGAGTGTCAGTGAACAAGCAAATCATGTAGCCATCACCGATCCTGTGGGTGTGGAGATATCGCTTGCCCTATGATTGCCGAATATGTGAAATAATATCGGAGGAATCGTGAGATGTCTGCTTATTTAATTGCCACGATCGACGTCGCCGACCCCGAGCAATACGGGGAGTACACGAAGCTCAGTCCCGCGATCATCGCAAAGTTCGATGGTAAGTTCTTAGCCAGGGGTGGCAGCACTGTTTCGCTAGAAGGACCGGAACCAAGCGGTCGTGTCGTCGTTCTGGAATTTCCGAGCGTGGAGCACGCCCAGCGGTTTTATGAGTCCGACGAATATCAGCACGCAAAGTCGCTGCGAGTAAAAGCGGCAAGCGCACAGTTTTTTATTGTCGATGGAGTGTAACCTGGAGGTAGTGACGTGAATCACCGCTTGATATTTTCGATTGCTTTAATCACGTCGTCGTTCCTTGTCAGCGCGACTGCGACGGAATCAGAATCGGAATCCGATACTGTGACGCCGCGCGATGAAATTGCGAAGCGGATCGATAATTTAATAATCGAGTGGCCGACCCAATACGTGGTCAGTATTGTCGAAACCTTGGTGGATCAAGAATGCCATACCACAGCGGTGGCCAGTTCGGACAGTCCAGCGGCCTCAAAGTGTCGCATCTCGGTAAGGCCCGATGAGCTCATCGCGGCCCGGTGGCTCGATGCCAAGCCGCCTGCACCCGGTGCTGAATTTGTAATTCAGTATTGGTACTCCGGCGAACGACCTCCGATTGCGATCGACAGCGGCGATCGATTATTAGTATTTCTCGTACCCACAGACGAGCACGGCGCCTATGGGGTGACAGTGATGAGCCGACCTACACCACGCACCGTGGCGCTGGTGCGCGATGAGTTCGCCACCCGCGATGCCAAGTAAATCCAAGCGTTGTTTGCGTAAAAGGGTCCGTTGCTAACGTGCGAGTTCGACCGGTAGACTTAGGCGCGATCTATCTCAAGGGGTGCTTGTGCGGCGCATCAGAAACTTCGTGGAACTAACGACGGATATTGGTACGACCGGACAGCCAGCATTAGAGCAGTTCGCGAACATCGCGCGAAACGGATACGAAGTTGTCATAAATTTGGCAATGCCTGATCAGCAAGACTCTATCGAGTCGGAAGGCAGTGTGGTCACCAGCCTCTGTATGAGCCATGTCCATATCCCTGTGCGGTTCGATTCCACTAAACCCAACCGGGTTCGACAATGCTGTGAATTGATGGATACCCTTCAAGGCAGCAAAATATTTGTCCATTGCAGTATGAATGATCGAGTATCTGTGTTTTTGTTTCACTACGTTAGTAAAGTCAGAGGACTAAGTGAAGACGAATCTCGATCGCCAATATTTCACTCTTGGACACCCGAAGAGCAACGGGAACGATTGATTAGTCTTAGTAAACGTGAACTCGGACTGTATCCGCTTAGTTCAATGGGCCGATTAGTCGCGAGCTATGCGCCGAAGCGAGGCAGAATAAAATGAAAATATGGGTAGATGCGGACGCGTGCCCCGTGGTGATCAAGGAGATCTTGTTTCGCGCAGCGGAGCGTACTGAAGTGCCACTGACGCTTGTCGCCAACAAGCCCGTACGCATAGCGCCGTCTCGCTTTATTACCATGCTCCAGGTCGCATCTGGTTTTGACGTGGCAGATAATGAGATAGTCAAAAGACTTAGTATCGGAGATATAGTGATTACGAGCGATATCCCGCTGGCGGCGGAGGTGATTGACAACGGAGGAATTGCTCTCAGTCCTCGTGGCGAGCTGCATTCAGCAGACAACATTAAGGCTCGGCTGAATATGAGAGATTTTATGGATACTCTGCGAGCCAGTGGAGTAGCTACGGGTGGTCCGTCGGCGTTAAGCCATGGTGATCGCAAATCTTTCGCGGACCATCTGGATAAATTGCTAAGTAAGTGTGCCGAACATATCTAGCTTATTCACTGTAGCCGATATCTCGCACTGTCATGATTCATTAGTGAATAAACTCATGGTCTCTAAGATTTTTGTGACCTTTAAAGGTATGGAAAAATTTCTGTGGATTCGATGACAAGAATGAACAACAACTACTGAATATGCTGATCTATAAATATGTACATGGTTACAGATAACACGCGCTGTCCGTTGTGCCCGAGCTGGCGGGCAATTTACGACGTTAGTAATTGACTTTGTAGAAGGGAATTGAGGATCGATGAGAGATTGGATTAACCACGCAATTTCCAAAATAGAAGCGGACTTTAGGCGGTCCTCAGATACGCACCTGCTCAAGGTGGAACTGCCCTCGGCAGAAAACATCGATCTTTACCTTAAGGATGAGTCGACTCATCCTACAGGAAGCCTAAAGCATCGATTGGCGCGATCATTATTTCTATATGGTCTTTGCAATGGCCAGATTCAACGGGGTACAACAATCATAGAGTCCTCCTCCGGAAGCACGGCTATTTCTGAAGCCTATTTTGCGAAGTTGCTCAACCTGCCCTTTATTGCGGTCGTTCCTAACGGCACCTCCCAAGAAAAAATCGACAAAATTAGGTTCTACGGCGGTCGATGCCACCGCGTAGAGGCCAGAGAAATCTATTCGGAAGCAACGAGGCTTGCCGCTGAACTAAGTGGCCACTATATGGATCAGTTTACGTTCGCAGAACGCGCAACGGATTGGCGGGGTAACAACAATATCGCTGAATCCATTTTTTCACAATTAAGTGCAGAGCCTTACCCGACGCCAAGTTGGATTGTGGTTAGCGCGGGTACGGGTGGGACGTCGGCGACGATAGGTCGATTTATTCGGTACAAATGTTGCCCCACAAGACTCTGTGTAGCCGATCCAGAACACTCCGTATTCTTTGATTACTATCACACGGGGGACAAGACGTTAACCTCCAACCGCAGTTCCATGATAGAAGGTATTGGTAGGCCGAGAGTAGAACCATCATTTGTTTCGTCGATCGTAGATAGAATGATCAAGGTGCCCGATGCGGCCTCGTATGCAACAATTCGTTTCTTAGAAAATCTATTAAATCGCCGGTGTGGTGGTTCAACAGGCACGAATTTGTACGCCGTATTTCAAATTATCTCAGAACTCAATTCGCATAACCAAGCAACGAGTATAGTCTCGATGATCTGCGATGGCGGGGAGCGATATCTAGACACCTACTATAGCGATCATTGGCTCACAGACAACGGTTTTGATATAGCTCCTTATCGCCGACAATTGGAAGAATTTTACGAGACGGGTGTCATGGTTGCTGTATGAGAGCCGTACCGGCCGAACGGGTCGATGTATCGAGTAATAGTGCGTTAGGCACGCAGATGTCTTTTCTAAATCGGCAGATTTAAATACAAATATCCGATCTTCAACGACACCAGGAGCGCCTTGCGCAAAATCCAAGCAGATTGTACGGTTATCCATTCAGACACAGTGACGTCACAACGCAAATTTAGTGAAGATTGGCCATGGAACGGCGAATTTCTGCGGCTGTTTCTGCTAATGCCAAGCGTTGTCGGCATTACCGCAACCGTCGCCTTTTTCCGTTCGCCGGTGTGCATTCATTGTGGTTTGTCACCGCCATCCTGGGCGGTGTAGTACTTTATCTCGTATACGGAGCGGCCGGGGCGGCGGGTCGAGGATCTAAAGCGCGAGCTACAGGACGGTATCGGAGAAATCGCCGAGGGTCTTCTCGTCATCGGCAAAAAACACTCGCCAGGCGTTGTTGTGCTGCGGGACTCTGAACTGGAATTCGTGCCAATCGTGGGAAAGCGGCGCATCATAGCGCTGAGTGAGATCGAATCGATCGGCGAGGGTAGATGGTTGCCGGGAAAATTCGTATGGGAAAAGCGAGCATTCACCTTAGGCGCTTCAGTTTGGCAGCCGATGGCATTTGCAGTTGCCGAGTCGGTAAGTGTGCGATGGTCGCCGATTTTACGTGCTCGTAACGTTTAGTAAGCGGTGTGTGAAATATTTCCACCGTCAAGCCTCGAACCAGTTCATTGTCGATGGCAGAATCGTGAAGTTGAGGCGCTCAACAATCTCGTAGCGGGGCACAAATTATGGGTAAGGAACACGTAGGACGTTGCCATTGTGGCGCGATACGCTATCGTATGAAAGGTGAACCAATCATGGTCGAATACTGCCATTGTGACAGCTGTCGGCGATTGAGCGGCAGCGTGGTATCGACATTTATCGGCTACGCCCGCGAATCGTTTGGGATGATCGACGGTGAACCCGTGTATTACCAATCGTCGCCCGGAACTCGCCGGAGTTTCCGCGGGGCGTGTGGGACTCGGCTCTTTTTCGAAAGCGATGACTATCCTGAGGAAATCTATATTAGTGTCGGCACACTAGAAGATCTGGAGACATGGTCCCCGGACCGACATGTGTGGGTATCGGACAAGGTCTCCTGGCACGTAATTGGTGACGACCTCGCACAGCACGACGCGTTTAGTGGGTCGGGTGCGGCGGCCGACGGGCTTCCTTACAAAAAACCGGCGTGAAGTAGCGGCGTAATTCAAACATTCGGTGGCGCGCAATACAGCACGACCATAGAGCCGCGGCACCTGACCCCAAGATCGCAATTGGAGACTAGAAAATGACCGTGTTTGAGCCAATCTTCGGGCGGTGCGAATGTGGCTCAGTACGATTCAAGGTAGACGCGCCGGCACTGGAAATGTATCACTGTCATTGTGCAAGATGTCGTCGATTGCACGGCACTTTGTTCGCCACATATGCCTGTATTAGGACTGACAACCTGGTGATCGATCACGGCGCCGAAAATCTCGCCACGTATAGTAGCCCCAGAGCACACTGGCTTTTTTTCGTCACTGCGGGTGTCACCTAATCACGAAACCGGATCGCGAATCGGAAGTGATGTGGTCTATGCCAGCAACACTCGAAGGCGACGCCGAGCCCGGCCACCCCAAGGACACGGAAAAGCACATTTTTATAAAATCAAAGTCGCCCAATGAAACCATTACCGATGATTTTCCTCAGTACGATAAGTACGCGCCTCCTGAAGTGAGCGCGACATCAAGCGCCTAAACTTCAGTCGAATTCACAACTGGTATGCGCGTCGACTTGAAATAAGGAAAAGAAATGCCGATCTTTTCGAAGCGCAGTGTGAATATCGATTATATCGACGAAGGGCACGGCGAGTCGGTTGTATTGATTCATAGCTCGGTCAGCGCCAATCGACAGTGGCGCGCGCTCAGCAAGTCACTTAAAGATCGTTACCGGGCTCTGGCCATCAACCTGTTTGGTTATGGAGATACAACGCCCTGGCCTGGGGACTCCCCGCAAACCCTACATGCGCACGCCGATTTGGTTTTGGGCCTATGCGAGGAACTTGAAGGCCCTGTGCATCTCGTCGGTCACTCATTAGGCGGTTCCGTTGCACTCCAAGCCGCCATGAATCTCGGCCAACGACTCGGTAGTTTAATTCTTCTTGAACCCAATACGTTCTACCTGCTTAAACAATTCGATCGGACGCAGGCGCTGCTGGAGCTACGAGTTCTCCACGACTACGTCAAACACTTCGGATCCCTGGGCGATTGGGAAACGGTTGCCCAACGTTTTGCCGACTACTGGTTGGGCGATGGCTCCTGGAACGAAATGCCCGGCAAGCGCCGTGTGGCATTTGCCGAATCGATGCCACCAAACTTCCACGAATTGGACGCCGTAATGGGAGAGCAGACGACCATCGACGACTGTAAAGCGCTCACCTCGAGAACGTTGTTAGTCAGTGACAAGGTCACCCAATTACCAATACATGAGATCGTCAAAATTTTCGAACAGTCTTGCACGCACTGGTCATTCCACTTTATCCCTGAAGGTGGACACATGGCCCCGCTCACCCGTCCGGACCTCATCAACGCTGTGGTTCGCGAGTTCCTTGACGCGGGATTCCGAACAGAATCAGATAGAATTCAATAAACAACCATCCATTTTTAGTATCGAGAGCGACAAGGCGTGAAATTAAATGTCGTTGAAAATCGTAAAGTATGAACTAGAAGCCAAACTCACCACCGACTCGGGTGGCCGGTTTTCGAAACCCTCGGGAAAGATTGAGCGCAAGTCGTATGGCGATGGCCGAGAGCGGTTAAAGATATCGGTGCGAAATTTGAAAGTGCCCGACCGATCTACGGCAATTGTAAAAGCCGATGACAGGGAAATCGCGCAAATTCCTTTGGTGGATGGCTCGGGTCACATCGACAATGAATCGGACGATTCATCTTCGATACCGACGTTACAGGTTGGGCAAGCGATCGAGATTCTCGTCGACGATACGCTGATATTAAGCGGTAAGCTGTACGTCGATTGAACGTATGGTCGCTCGATCGACAGGACTTCCGTTTTTAGGCACCTGTGGCGGCTACCAACATGCGGTATTGGAATATGTGAGAAACGCCCTCGGTTATAGCGAAGCCGATAAAGCGGAAGTAAACCCAGGCGCTTTAATGCCAGTAGTTACGCCGCTGTCCTGTGCTCTCGTTGAGAAAAGTGGAGCGATTCAATTGATCGAGAACTCATACATCCGTAAACGCTACGGTCGGTCCGCGGCAACCGAGAGTTACCACTGCAGTTACGGAGTTAAACCCAAATATGCGCACCTGTTGACGGATTCTGATTTAATGGTGAGCGGCTTTGATGCAACCGGTGATCCTCGCGCGTTTGAATTAAAGAATCATCCCTATTTCAAAGGTACCGCGTATCAACCGGAACGGTCTGCTCCACGCGACGAAAGACATCCATTGATAACGGCGTTCATCGATGCCGCTATTCGGAATCGTGTATCTCGCGCGTAACTATATGATTGAGTCGATGCAAATAACACATGTACCCCAATTACTGCCGCACCCGCCGTGTTCACCGCAAGCTTTGGGTATTCGGAAGTGAAAGGACTGCGCGGTCGACTCGCGATGATCTTGATCGGAGTGACGTTCGCACTCCCGGTTTCGGCAGCCTCACACGCAAGTCTCACAATCCGTGTCCAGTCGTCGACTCCTAACTATGAGGACCCATCGACATTCAATTTTTCCGTAATAATTCAAAATCAAGGTCGTGCTGCGTTTGTCGTTCTTCCGCAGGCGCTCCGCCGCGTATACACGGCCGTTGGTTCCGGCTCTGCTGAATATTCGCCCTACCCCGGGCCGCCGATACATCCATGGAAGGGCGCGTTCGCCCTCCAGCCGGACGAATCTCGAGTGCTCACCTTCGTTGGAATGCGCGATGGAGACGGTGTGTGGAAAATTGAGCCTGGGCGTTACGAGCTGGGTGTAACCCTGAGTGTTTCAGGTGACTCCGCCAAAGCCGCCGAAGCCCAGGTTGCGCAGTTTGGGGCCACGGTTTGGCAGGGCAATATTGAGTCGGCCGCGATTCCTGTCACCTACATGCCCGGCAGTAGAGCACACGTGTCTGATCACTTCCAACACACGGCGGCATCTTGATGCTATTTGCGAACACGTTGTCGAAATCGAATTTCCGATCCACGCCGGCCGCTTGCTATTGTCAAACATGATTGTGCGAAGGCTTGTGACTGAAAGAGAATCGACGACGGAGCATACGGATGATTACGCCCGAAACAACGCACGATCAGTACTCATCCTACTGATCGCAATGTTAGTTCTAGGTTGCACTCCTGCCACCCCACTGCCGTTGCATTCTGAATTCAAGGTCGGAGCCTCCCAGACTGAAATCCAGCGAGAGTTCGGAGATCCGGCTCGCACCCAGTCCATACACAAGAGAGGCGAAGGAATATGGGGTGCGATCGAGACTTTCTGGAGCTCCGTTCCGATCGATTCCACGGTCGAGGTTTGGTACTATCGCAGCGAAAACCCCACCATGGGTGCAGGGCATACGGAGCTGTACTTCGTAGATAATTCGAAAACGGTCGACGGTAGGGGATTCAGCAAGGACGGGGTGGTATACGAAACGGGTGGCGGTGACTAATCCTTCGGTGCCATGGCCTTCGGTAAGACTCGCCTGTTTAGACTCGAAAATGATCGCTACCAACGCAAGTACTCAAATGAACGACAACGCCATCCCTACAAAACTCGTGAGCTCCATAATCATCACTTGATTTCCGATAGGTACTCGCTAAAGATCTGATATTGGGCAATTAACGTAGGTTGTCTATAGCCTAATCCATCAGTCCCA
>JAOTWM010000202.1 GCA_029862885.1 Gammaproteobacteria bacterium | reverse complement strand
CGTCCCCTAATGTTCCGCTATTCATTGCGCAACAGTGGAGCGGGTTTCTGCCCGAGCGCGCGCCAAGTACCGATAAATCCCAACACCAGGGTCACGCCGGTGCACAACAGCACCGTGGCCACGACCGCGGACGGTATGAACACCCAGTCGACCCCGTCCATGAACCACTTGATTACAGCCCATGCGGCGAGTGATCCGGCCAACGCGGCGATCGCGGCGCTCACAAGCCCCAGCAGGCTGTACTCCAACAGATAGGCTTTTAGCGCATCCGCCCGGGTGGCGCCAAACACCTTGAGTAAGACGCTTTCATAAACACGCCTCTGGTGACCGGCTGCGATCGCACCGGCGAGGACAAGAGTGCCTGCAATCAAGGTGATCGATGCCACGCCGCGCACCGCAGCGCCAATCCGCGTGACCAGACGATTCACCGTTTCTAACGCATCCTTGATCCGTACCGCCGTCACGTTGGGAAATGTTTTCGTCACCGCGCGGTGGACATTGGGATCTGCTTCATCGGTTGCGCTCAATGTCGCGATAAAGGTGTGTGGCGCCCCTTGCAGCGGTTCCGGCGATAACATGATGGCAAAATTAAGCTGTAACGTTTGCCAGGCCAGATAACGAATATTGGCGATGGTTCCGGTAATCCGGCGACCAAGGACGTTTAATGTAATCGTGTCGCCTACGCCGACATCAAATGCGGCGGCGACATCTTGGTGAATCGATAATAAAGGTGGGCCGGCGTAGTCCGCGGACCACCACTTCCCGGCCACTAACTGCGTGTCGCGCGGTTGCACGGCGGAGTAGGTCAACCCACGGTCGCCGCGGATCAACCAGCCGTGCTGCTCGTCGGTCAAGCGCGATGCAGCAGGTTGGCCATCGACCTCGAGGATACGCCCGCGCAGATACGGGACCTGACGCAGCTCATCGGTTCCAGGTATGGACTGCACGAGGCGTGAGAATTCCGCGATCTGAGCAGACTGAATGTCCATAAAGAAGAACGCGGGCGCCATGTCGGGAATACTTTCGTTCACCTGCTTGTCGAAGTTGGCCTCGATCAGTGCGATCGTCACCAGCAAGGTTAGCCCGATTCCGAGCGACAAGATTACATCCGGCGTGAGTGTGCCCGGACGATGCAGATTGGCCATGGCGAGGCGTATTCCGGGATGACGCGGTCGCCGCCAATGCGGCACCAGGCGCATCACTGACCAGGCGGCACCACGGAGTGTCGCCATAGCGAGAATCGAACCGACTATGAACCAGGCCGCAAAACCTTTGTTCTCGACGCTCAACAACGTCAGCATCACCAACAAAGAAGCGCTGGCAAGCGAGATGCCAAGGGCTAAGCGTGGAATGGCGCGTCGGCGGCGTTCGACCACACCGCGGAACAAGGCGCTGGGCGGCACGGCGTGTGTTCGCGCCAGCGGCCAGACCGCAAAAGTAAGGGTGGTCAAGGCCCCGAACAGTGCGGCACGGGCTAGCGCCCCAACATACACGCCCGGTTGCAACGGAATCGGTACGTATTCGGCCACCAGCGTGGTCGTCAACCACGGCACGGCGGCACCGATGATCAGTCCGATACCGATGCCGCCGCAGGCCAGGATCAGAACCTGCACGGAGTAGGCGTAAAACAAGATATCGCTGGTGGCACCGACGCATTTCAGGGTGGCGATGGTTCGAATCTTTCCGTCCAAGTAAGTCTTGACCGCGTTGCTGACACCGACGCCTCCGACGAGCAACGCGGTGAGACCAACCAGGGTAAGAAACAATGTAAGACGTTCGGTCATGTGTTCCACGCGATGCGCCGGGTTTCGATAATCACGCACGCGCCACAATTCATCGGGAAATCGTTTGCCGAGTTGCTCACGAAAACCCGCAATAGACGTCCCCTCGGGCAATCGCAACCGGTATTGGTGCTGGACCAGCGAGCCGCGTTGCAGCAGGCCGGTCGCCGGTAGCGAGTCGGCATGCACCATGATGCGCGGAGCGAAACCAAATCCGCCTTCGACGCTGGCGCGGTCGGGCTCGCGCGCGAGTCGGGCGCGTACTTCATAAGCGGTATCGCCCAGCTGCAAGCGATCGCCCGTCGCTAGCCCCAACTGCGCGAGTATGGTCGGTTCCGCCACGGCACCCCAGATTCCGTCGCGTTGCGCCAACGCGCCCGGCAGCAATTGCGCTTCGAAGAGCTCCACCGCGCCGTACAGCGGATACGTGTCGGTAACCGCCTTCAACTCGGCGAGCGTGCTGGAATCTCCATCGGGTCGCCGCGCCATCGTGCGCATTTCAGTGAAATAACTGAGCGATACGGTACGGGATACGAGATAGTCGAGGGCGTCGTTCGGCAGTGTGCTTTGAAATGTGCGAATCGCGATGTCGCCGCCGAGAATCGTACGTCCGTCGTTGTCCAGGCCCGCGACCACACTGCTTGCCAACGATTGAACGATCGCGATCGCGGCTACGCCGAGGGCGAGGCACGCCATCAGAATGCGAAATCCCTTCAGGCCGCCGCGCAACTCGCGGCCAGCAAGTTTGAAGGGTAAGACCCCGCGAATGTGTCTCGGAGTGGTCACCGAGCCGATTTCTCCGCGGTGGCGATATCGACTGGCATTGGCACGTCAATGTCGTTAGACCGGATGCGACCGTCGACAAGTCGAGCAATACGATGACAGCGCCGCGCCAAATTCATGTCGTGGGAAATGAGCATGAGAGTGGCATGGTGTTCACGGGTCAAGTCAAACATGAGATCCATTACCTGCTGACCGGTTTCGCTGTCGAGATTGCCGGTCGGCTCGTCTGCCAACAGCAGCGTCGGCTGGGGGGCTAACGCCCGCGCCAAGGCAACCCGCTGTTGCTCGCCGCCGGAGAGCTGGCCGGGGTAGTGCGTGAGTCGATGACCGAGCCCTACCGCCTGGAGTCCGGCATCGGCGCGCTCGAACGCGTCCGCTTTGCCCGCGAATTCCAGGGGTACCGCCACATTTTCGATCGCGGTCATAGTGGGAATAAGATGGAAATCTTGAAACACGATTCCGACGTGCTCGCGTCGAAACAACGCCAGTGCGTCTTCGGTCATGTCTGTGAGGTCGTGCCCGGCAACGCTGACTTGGCCGTGGCTCGGATGTTCCAACCCGGCGATGACCATGAGCATCGTAGATTTACCGGAACCGGAAGGGCCGACGATACCGAGCGTCTCGCCAGCCGCGACGCTTAGGTCGATTCCACGTAAGATATGAACGGGACCCGCGCTGCTCTCAAGGGTGAGGTGCACATCGGTCAGGCTCACATTGGCTCGAAACGAATTCAAGATAAAACCCCTATTCTCGGTAGCGCGAAATGCGTGTCGGTGCATGGCGACGCTCGCGCTAGCGTTAGCCTTTAGTCAGCCGGTCGCGGCTGCCACCGCCGTGCGGATTCTAACACTAGGCGATAGCCTGACTGCCGGATACGGGCTCATCGAGGCCGACAGTTTTCCTGCACAGCTGCAAGCGGCGTTAACCGAACGCGGATTTAACGTCGACGTGCTGAACGGTGGTGTGTCAGGAGATACGACCAGCGCCGGGCGCGCGCGCTTAGAATGGGCCCTGTCCGATCAGCCGGACGTAGTGATTGTCGAGCTGGGCGCAAATGACGGCCTGCGCGGTATCGACCCGGAGCTCACTCGGGACAATCTTGCGGCCATCTTAGAGGCCCTCCGCGCGAAGGATGTGCGGGTGCTCCTTACCGGTATGTACGCGCCTCCCAACTTGGGCTCCGACTACAGCGAGCGCTTCAACGCCATTTATCCCGATCTGGCGGACCGGTATGGGGTTATGCTGTATCCGTTCTTCTTGGATGGTGTGGCCACGGAGCCCGCCTTAAACCAAAGCGATGGAATCCATCCGAATCGGGACGGCGTGGCGGTAATTGTCGAGCGCATCCTTCCCCTTGTGATGCGTCTGATCGAGCAGCTCCCGTCGGTCCCACCCAACTGAAAGGGTTAGCGATCCGACGGGCAGCTGCCCTCGCAGAATTAGCAACCGGGTGTGGCCATGAGGACGCTGCGCCCGTAGACGTTCGCCAGGCGTACGACTTTGTGTATCACTTACTCGAAGCTTGGTGCCCTTGCCCCATTTCACCGGTGTCACCAGTGCACGATGTTTGCTGTTTGGCACGAACCCACCGTGAAATCTTGTCAGGTTGGCGCGAGACTTTGGCACCAGCGCCGCGAGCCGCTTATTTAAGAAACTGGGGTACATCCCCTAATATTGCTCGGCCTTTACGTGGTGCCGCCGAAAAACTGCGAAAAAGACTTGCATTCTCAATCCACCTGTATATAATTACAGTATACTGTTCATGTATACAGCTCATGGAAACACTCACTGCCCGACAAACACAAATTCTCGAGATGATCCGTGATTTTATCGATAGAACGGGGTTACCGCCGACCCGTGTGGAGATCGCGAAGAAATTTCGTTTCCGCTCTCCCAACGCAGCTGAAGAACATCTGCGAGCATTGGCCCGTAAAGGAGCGATCGAGCTGCTACCTGGGGCATCTCGCGGCATTCGTCTCACTCAGGAATCCGGTCTGCCCATCGTAGGACGAGTTGCCGCGGGACACCCCATCCTGGCTGAGCAACACATCGACGGGTATTGCGACGTCGCACCGACGGTATTTCGGCCACGCGCACATTATCTACTCACCGTGAAGGGTATGAGTATGCGCGATGCAGGCATTCTGAATGGCGATCTACTCGCCGTACACCGCACACCTGAAGCGGCGAATGGCCAAATTGTCGTCGCCCGTGTAGACGATGAGGTAACCGTTAAACAATTCCGACGACGTGGCAACAAGGTCAAGCTCCTCCCTAAAAATCCCGATTTCTCGACGATTGAAGTAGACCTGCGCGAACAAGCGTTTACCATTGAAGGCATCGGTGTCGGGGTGTTGCGTAACGGCAAGCGGTTGTGACTCAGGATCTGTTTGAGCACCGTGCCGATATCTGGCGCGGCGGGAACACTCCCCCTACTGTCCGCGATGGCATCCCTACGGGGTTCGATGTACTAGATCGGTTATTTCCGGGGGGCGGATGGCCACGCGGCGCGCTGACAGAAATTCTAACCGAGGAAGGAACAAGCGCACTGCAGTTGCTAATGCCGGCGTTGGCGCAGCTCAGTCACTCTCATAAGCGCTGGATCACCTGGGTTGCACCGCCACATATCCCTTATGCACCGGCATTGGCCAATGGCGGCATCGATCTCAGCAAAATCCTGTTGATCCACCCACGCCGGAACACGGACTTGTTGTGGGCATTGGAACAAGCACTGCGCTCAGGCACTTGCAGCGTTGTACTGGCATGGCTGGCCGGAGGTAATGACAAAATTCTGCGTCGCTTGCAACTTGCTGCGGAAACCGGGCGTACGGCAGGACTGCTATTCTGCCCGCCCCGTAATGTCGAACAACATTCCACCGCCGCACTGCGCGTCCAGGTTGATCCCTCTCCCGATGGATTGACAGTAGACATAATAAAGCGACGCGGCGGGTGGCCGGCGGGGCCGGTGCATTTCTCCGGTGCGTCCTTACATGCCGCGAGACCGCATTGAATCGGCCCAGCCCCTAGCTTATACCGCTCCCAATTACGCCACTAAGGCGACGCCGGCGGCGGATCTTTGCGCACGCACCGATCCATCCCCCACGTTGTGGCTCGCCATTTATTTCTCCGATCTGCCGCTCGCGGTTTTCACCCGTAAACCGACCCGTATCGAGCCGGATCAGCCCTGCGCGGTATGCCAGGAAGACGGCACAAACGCATTAATCGTATGCAGCAATGCCGCGGCACTGCGTCATAACATCGTTCCGGGTATCTCTTTACGTGCCGCCCATTCGCTGACTACTTCACTACAGCTATTTTATCGCAACGCCGTTGCGGAACACGCGGCCCTGGAGCGCTTAGCGGTATGGGCCGGTCGTTATACGTCCAAGGTCGTAGTGACCGAGACACAGACACTATTACTGGAAATCGGCGGCAGCCTACGCCTGTTTCACGGCGTTGACTCTTTGCTAAAGAGTATCGACAGCGAACTGACGGTATTGGGGTATAAACATCGGCGGGCTTTATCCATCACTCCTTCGAGCGCCGGACTGCTGGCCCGCACCCAATCCGGAGCACAGGTTCTGGATGCAGCACAACTCACCTCGGCAGTCGGCGCCGCACCGATCGACGCGCTGAATCTCGACAAGCGATATACGAAGCTGCTGCATGGGATTGGTGCACATTATCTCCGTGATCTGTTACGCCTACCCCGCGAGGGTCTGGCGCGCCGTACTGCCCCGCACATTCTGCATACCCTCGACCAACTGCTCGGGCATCGACCGGATCCACAACATTTTTATTCCCCGCCCCGCACTTATAAGGGCCAACTGGAGTTTTCCGATCCTATCGATAATACCGATCGGTTATCCCCTGCTATACAACATTTAATCATGGAGCTCACGGCGGCATTACGCACCGCATGCAGCGGCGTCGACAGCCTTACCTGGACCCTACGACACTATGCCTTACCCGACACCGTCATGGTGTTGCCATTACTTGCTCCTAACCGTGACGACCGGCACCTACAGGAGTTAATGCAAGAACGTCTGGAGCGGCTTATCCTACCCGCTCCGGTAGATGCCATCGCTCTCACGACCGGCCTATTCCAGCCATTGCCGGGAAATGCCATGGATGCTTTTGCGGATATCGCGTTACAGGAATATACCCGGCAGACTGCTCTATTGGAGCGCTTACAAACACGACTCGACTCGAGTTCGGTAACTGGGATGCGTCTCCACGATGAGCATCGCCCCGAAAAGGCATGGCAATATTGCACCCCCGGTGGCACTGGTCCCACACTACAATACGACGCCCGGCCATTATGGCTGCTATCTTCTGCACGCCCCCTATCGACACGCGACGGTCAGCCGTATTTACATGGTCGGCTTACATTATCTACAGAGTGCGAACGCATCGAGACCGGTTGGTGGGATCGGAATCGCATAGGGCGTGATTACTTCTCTGCAATCACTGTCAACGGCGTACGGCTTTGGATCTATCGTGAACTCAAACCTCCAAGACGTTGGTTTTTACATGGGTATTTTTAATCGCATACTCGTTTCGCTCTACAACACCGAATATTCATGTTTCGTTAAACGGGGGTTCAGAAACAATTCACCCTGTATTCAGCATCGTTCCCCCATACTCCTCACCACGCACATTCTATTCCATGAGGAGGAGTCAAATGCCAGCATCACACCTCGCAACCATACGTATAATCGCCGCACTAACATTGCTTGCTGTAACGCAATTATCGTTCGCGGAACGTATTGTCATCCACCCACAGCACAACTACATAGACGGCCGCTATGTCCTCCCATTGAAAGGCGCGCTTCGCCACTACGTGGACCGTGGTACATTACGCGGCGCTATACTCAACCATGTCGATGTCTATGCAAAAGGCCATGGCCGAGTGCGGCTCGACATAAACGGCGACCGCCGCGACCGTGTGAAAATCGGCCGCAAGCAAAACAAACGGCGGCTACGTCTCAATAATCCCGGCTTAAGCAATGGCACCTGGGTGTTGGTGTGGCGCGGCAACATCAAGATCAAAAAACTGGTTGTCGATATTGATTTCCCGCAATACTCGCCCACCCATACGGATCCCTATTACTCTGACGACGGCTGGAAGCTGCAAACATATTGCAACTGCCGAACCGGCAAGCGCTGCTACGTGCGACAAGGCCGCAAACGTCAAGTTGGCCAGTGTTTCTATACTTGTCCCAACGGATGTAAATACGAAGGGTCTACTCATTCCGGGCCCTATCGCTATCGCCCGAACGCCGCATATTGGAATTGACTGCAGACTTCGCTGCGCTCTATCTGCCCTACTCACGATACCGCTTTGCGTTTGCAGGGTGGATAGAGGCGCAGCCGAAAGCCGCCATCCGAACAGAACGAATACTGCCGCACATCACAACAACTTCGCGTCGCGAGGCCTCTCATAAACCAATCGGCCCTCCCAGTGCTTATTTCGCAATGTGTTACAGTGACGGGAACTGGAACTGCAGACAATCCGATATGTGCAGCAGCTTTTGGCACGATCGCTGGGAACAAAACAAGATCGCCTTCCATCAAAAGGAGGTAAATCAAGCGTTCAGTAGGTATTGGCATCTCGTGAATCTGCCACCGCGGAGCACGGTCTTGGTGCCATTGTGCGGGAAGTCCTACGACATGATCTGGCTTCGGGATCAAGGCCACCGAGTCATCGGGATCGAATTCAGCCCCATTGCCGCAAAAGATTTTTTCGACGAAAACGGCTTATCGCCGACCGTCACCCACCATAGAACCTTCGAGTGTTGGACAGCAGACGATATAACACTCTTTATCGGTGATTTTTTTGCGCTGGAAAGTGCTGACACAAAAAGTGTCGATGGCGTCTACGATCGCGCGGCATTGATCGCGTTGCCACCAACCATGCGTAAGGATTACGTGACCCATATCGATGCCATTGTACCGCCGCACGCACCCACATTGTTGATAACGTTTGAGTACCCGCAACACGAAATGGAAGGGCCGCCGTTTTCGGTCATGCAGTCGGAGGTGCAACAACTATACGAAAATAGGCATACGATCACCGAACTCGTGAGCAAGGATGTGTTAAATGACAATCCGCGCTTTCGCGACAAAGGATTGAGTTCGCTACGGGAGGTGGCCTATCACCTTGCACCTACGTAGTCAGCGGGCTTGCCGCTAACGCCGAGCTATCCGCAGCTATCACTTTCGGTTCGAGCCGCCCTACATGGACCCATACGTCGCGGAGCCGGCTGTGGAATAATTAATGCGTCTACGGCT
>JAOTWM010000201.1 GCA_029862885.1 Gammaproteobacteria bacterium | reverse complement strand
ATGATTGATGGAATCTCCATGGTTTCAGCACTGGAAGCACTGGATCGACTACGCGATGGGAATCGTCGCTTCGTCGCCAGTGCGCGCGGCGCAGACCCAAAGACACAGCTGCGGCCAGCCGAGGTTGCCGCCGGCCAGGAGCCCTTCGCCATCATTCTCGGATGCTCAGACTCGCGTGTGCCGGCAGAGATTATTTTCGACCAGGGCCTCGGAGATTTGTTTGTCATCCGTGTTGCGGGAAATATTGTTGCACCTTCCCAGATCGGCAGTGTTGAATATGCAGCGACGACATTTGGTACGCGCCTTGTGGTCATATTGGGTCACTCGCAGTGTGGGGCAATCCACGCGACGCTCGAGCAACTGCAAACTCCGAACGAAAATCGTTCGCGTAATCTGCGCTCGATCGTCGACTTCATCCAACCATCAGTTGAACCCTTGTTGGACCATGGACTCGGCTATGACACAGACGCCATAGTTCAAAAAGCGGTTCGCGCTAACGTCCGAAGGTCGTCGCAGCAGATGCGCCATGGCTCGGGCATTTTGGAGGATCTCGAACGCGATGATGGCCTGCTAATCGTCGGCGCCGAATATTCGCTGCTCACAGGTCTTGTCGATTTCTTCGACGGCATACCGGAGTCGGGCAAGCGACAATAACGGAGCGGGGACACATGGACGAGCAATCGTCGTTGGAGCGCGGACAGCGTGAGCGAGCCGATGTCTGAAAATTTGCAATTGCAGACAGAGAGGCTGTTTTTGCGCCGGCTGACGCTAGATGATGCTGAGCTAATGCTTGCGGTATGGAACGACCCGGCCTTTATCCGCTATGTTGGTGATCGCGGTATTCGTACGATCGACACAGCGCGTGCGGCGCTCGAGGAAGGCGCGTTGAAGCTCTTTTCCGACTACGGCTATGGGCCATTTCGGGTGGCGTTGATCGCTGATGACACTCCGGTTGGTGTGTGCGGCCTGTTTCGCAGGGAAGGACTTGACGAACCGGACATCGGCTTTTCGATCCTGCCCCGGCATTGGCGCAAGGGCTATGCGTACGAGGCAGCGAGTGCCGTAGTCACGCACGCGAAGATGGACATACAGCTGAAACGACTGATAGCAGTAGTCTCAACCGAAAACGCCGCATCTGTCGCACTCATCGAGAAATTGGGCCTGCAGTTTGAGAGAATGCACCGTCTTCCCGGTGACGACGATGACGTTGCCATTTACGGTATACAACTGGACGAAAGCTCGAGGTTTTGATGGAATTCTTCAAGAGCGACGGGGCACGAACAGGACTGTTCTTCGGGGCGACTTCCGGTGTCATAACGACTCTCGGGCTAATTACCGGCCTGAACGCCGGCACGCATTCAGTAACGGCGGTTTTGGGCGGCATTTTCGTCATTGCTGTCGCCGATGCCATGTCGGATGCGCTCGGTATTCACCTTGCAGAAGAAGCGAACCCAAACGCTACGACACAACATATTTGGTCGGCGACAATCTCGACGTTTCTGAACAAGTTCATTTTTGCGATAAGCTTCGCCGTGCCTCTCTTGTTGTTGCCACTGGACCAGGCTGTTATCGCATCTCTGATGTGGGGCATGCTGGTTATTATTGTATTGAGCTATTTCCTGGCACGTGCGCAAAACGCGTCGCCTGTCCTGATAGTGGCGGAGCATTTAGGCATCGCCATCCTTGTCGTCGTGCTATCCCACCTGATCGGCAATTGGGTTAGCCGGACGTTTAACTAGACGCGCTGAGAACCTGAGCGACCCATGGCCAAAACACCGATGCAGTCGATCGTTGACTGGCGTGAGTACCGGGAGTTTGCTGCAGTTGATCTGAGCAGATCCTTCGTCCTTACCTGGGCACTGGAATCGGAAACGCTGATGATCGATATCGACTTGTATCTGACGCCAGAGCATCCGTTCTATGAGAAGCCACGATCTTCGGAGAGCGCCTGCATCAGGCCGGCTGTCATTGAATTCCCTTATTGCGAACGAATTGAATTTGGCGAGGTGGCGGCGGATACTGATGCCGAGAAAATAGCCAGCAAAATCGGCCACGGCAGTATTGAGGGCTTGAGTCGCCTTGCTGGTGGTCGGTATGAAGTCAGAGGGGAGTTCGGTGTGGTCGTGCTCGATGCAGAGCGGCCAATTCTCAGGCTAAAAGGGCCGTAAGCCAGAGGGGTTAATACCATGAGTGTTGAAAAGCGAATTGACTACGTTGAAATACCTGTCACCGACTTGGAGAAAACCCGCGAATTTTTCGTGGCCCTGTTTGACTGGGAATTTACGGAATATGGCCCTGACTACTTCAGTTTCGACGATGGACGGCTTGTAGGCGGCATCCGTCGATCTGAAGAACCGGCGCCCGCCAACGGTGTGCTGATTGTATTCTTCAGCGAAGATCTCGAACGAGATTACGAGCGAGTCAAAGAGCTCGGTGCAACAATCAGCCAGGAGACCTTTGCCTTTCCTGGCGGCAGACGATTTCATTTCGCGGATCCGGCCGGTACCGAATTTGCGATTTGGTCCAATAAATAACAAGAGACAACAACGGAGTACATTTCATGCACGAAGAAATCGATCATCCATGCGTGCAACACAAGCTCGCCATCATTCGTGACATCGAAACGGGCCACAAAAAATTTCGGGAACTCGCGACTGAAATTACGAAATTCGTCTGCTATGAAGCACTCAAGCACATACGGACGAAAGAGATTGAGGTGCAGACTCCGCTCGCCATGGCGAAATGCCACAAAATAGATACAGACCTGGTTGTCGTTCCGATTTTGCGTGCAGGCGTCGGCATGCTGGAAGGCATACTGGAGCTGGTGCCGACGGCCAGGGTCGGCTTTGTCGGCCTGTATCGTGACGAAGAAACAAAACAACCAGTTTCCTACTATGAGAGGTTTCCGGCAGAGACGAAAGGTGGCACATGCATCGTTATAGATCCGATGCTTGCAACCGGCGGTTCGACAATTGCTACTATCGATCTATTGAAGAAATCGGGTGCGGGTAAAATTGTCGTCGTTTGCATTGTGACCTGCCGTGAAGGGTTACAGCTCGTCGAAGATGCACATCCGGACGTTCCTATTTACACCGCCGCAATTGACGATCGCCTTGATGAAAACAAATACATAGTTCCCGGCCTCGGCGATGCAGGAGATCGCCTGTTCGGGACGACACACTGATCACAAGAACACGTATTCAAGGTATCATCGATAATAACGCGGCCAAATGAGACTTGGCATGGCTGAGAATAAGACCCAAAAAAACAATACGAGCGTCACGGCATTTCTTAACGCCATAGAAGACAGGCAAAAGAAATCTGATGCTAAGAAAATTGCCGCGATGATGCACAGGGCCAGCGGTTCACGCGCACGCATGTGGGGTACGGCGATCGTTGGATATGGCAGCTACCACTACAAATACGCGAGCGGTCGCGAAGGCGACTATTTTTTGGTCGGGTTTTCACCGCGCAAGCAAAATCTGGTTGTGTATATCATGCCTGGGTTCAAAGACTTCGCTGCGCTAATGAAGAAGCTCGGCAAGTACAAAACTGGTAAGTCATGTCTTTATATCAACAAACTTGAAGATATCGATGAGAGCATCCTCGAGAAACTAATCGATCGTTCGGTAAAACTCATGCGTAAGCGTTACGAGACGAAGTGAGAGAATCGTGAACGACAAAATCAAGTCCAAAACACTAAAAGGCGATACGTTTGTTGTCGAGACCGCGAGCGGCACAGAGACGTATGAATCGAAGTTCCTCGTTGCAGCGCTATTAATCTATGTGGCCAGGGGCAGCGGCACTATTGAACCCGAAGAGTCGGCAAAGATGATTGACCTGATCGAAGGTTATTTTCAGCTCCAGGGTGCCGAATCATTGGAAATCCTGACCCGGGCCATGAGCGAGATGGCAGAAAAGCCGGAACTTGCGCAGTCGCTGGCGGAATTTGGCCATACGCTGGGCGACGCGGACAAAGAAGATATCGCAGTAATGGCGCTCAAGGTCGTTGCCGCGGACGGTCGGCGCGAGGTCGCCGAGATGGAGCAGTTCAATCAGGCGGTCGCGGCGATCGGGATTTCGCCCGAAATCGTCCATCGTGCATTCGATCGTTACTTCGCGGAGACCAGGCCAGGGTCGTAGTCTGGCGAGCCTTGCACTGAAGCCCGCTAGTAAGTGACGCGGTCTTCTTATTAACTTGGAGAAACGCCATGCATCACAGCCGATTCGCAGGGCTCATTATCGACTG
The DNA here is from genome assembly GCA_029862885.1 of Gammaproteobacteria bacterium. Lineage (GTDB taxonomy): Bacteria > Pseudomonadota > Gammaproteobacteria > Arenicellales > JAOTWM01 > JAOTWM01. The sequence continues at coordinate 4,620 of JAOTWM010000201.1, read as the reverse complement.
CCAAACTGATGATCTCGAAGCAGCGGTGAACTTTTGGAGCGCCGCGCTGGGATATTCTCGCGAGGGAAAGTCCGGGAGTGATCTATACGTTGGGCTCAATACGCCGGAAAACGAGCCGTACATTGAAGTACAAAAGGTCGATCATTCAAGCCGCGTTCATCTGGATATTGAAACAGACAACATCGAGGCCGAAGTGAAAAGACTGGAGGCGTTAGGCGCGCATCGAATTGCTGATGTGAAAAGCTGGGTCGTAATGCAGGCTCCATCAGGGCAACGATTTTGCGTTGTACGACCGAATAGCAGCCACTTTTCTGCAACAGCGAATGAGTGGAGTTAGTTGTGATATCTGGTTTTTGAATTGAAGAGGATCTCTCCCATGTCCAAGCACCTGTACTCTGCCGTCTTACTCGGCGCCGCGGTTTTCTTGGGCGCCGTTGCCTGCACTACGAAGTCCACCGATTTGAATCCTCATGAAAGCAATGCTTCTAAAGCGAGTTGTGTCACTGCGGGATAATCCTGAGCCGCTGACGCTCGAGGATGTTCCGGTTCCAGAGCCGGCACCGGATGAGGTTCTGATCCAGATCAGTGCCTGCGGTGTTTGCCACACCGAATTGGATGAGATCGAGGGTCGAACGCCACCGTCGGTATTGCCGATGATCCCGGGTCATGAAGTAGTAGGGCGAGTTACTGAAAAGGGTGACCGCGTTACGAGACATGAAGTCGGCGATCGAGTCGGCGTGGGATGGATTTTCAAGTCGACCGGCAATGACAATGAAAATATCAGTGACGATTTCGTCGCTACAGGGCGTGATGCAAACGGCGGCTACGCTGAGTACATGACGGCGCACGAGCGATACACCTATCGCATTCCCGACTGTTTCACCGACTACGAAGCCGCTCCACTGCTGTGTGCAGGCGGCGTTGGCTATCGCGCACTCAAACTCACAAATATCCTCGACGGTGACATTCTGGGCCTGACAGGCTTCGGCGGATCAGGCCACCTGGTCTTGCAGCTGGCCAGACACCTGTACCCCAAGTCCCCTACGTACGTTTTTGCCCGCAGCGCCGAAGAGCGAAAATTTGCGCTCGAGCTTGGCGCTGCGTGGGCCGGTGACACGAGCGACAGGCCACCGCAGCCGCTGCACGCGATTATCGATACAACACCAGCGTGGCGTCCGGTACTTGCGGCCCTGAAATGCCTGCGTCCCGGTGGGCGACTCGTCATTAACGCAATTCGTAAAGAGAATACGGACAGCGCCTTGATGGCCGAAATCGATTATGCGGAGCATCTTTGGCAGGAGAAAGAACTGAAAACGGTCGCCAATGTCACGAGCCAAGATATCGGGGCTTTTCTTGATATCGCGGCAGAGGCGGGCATTCGACCGGAGGTACAGGTCTACCCGTTAGAGGAAGCCAACAGAGCCTTATGCGAGCTGCATTCCGGCCACGTGCGCGGTGCCAAAGTTCTCGCTATCGGCCAATCCGGAACTGGCTAGCACGTTGAACATTGTATTTGACTTGGGCGGCGTCGTATTCAATTGGCAACCGAATACAATTATCCGTCGCGTCTTCGCCGATTCGGAAACACAGGAGCTCGTGAAGGCGGAAATTTTTGAACACGTTGACTGGGTGGAGCTCGACAGAGGATCCATTACCTTGGATCAAGCAATTGTCCGCGGGGCTTCACGAACAGGCCTACCTCGCGGGACTATCGAAAAACTAATGGATGAAGTGCCTCGATCCCTTACACCCATCCAAGGCACGATAGATTTGATTCGCTCCATAAGGCATTCAGACAATAAGTTGTTCGTTCTTTCAAATATGCACATTGCGTCAATCTCTTACCTTGAAAAGAAACACAAGATATGGGATATGTTCGACGGGATCGTTATCTCTAGTCGAATTCAGAAAGTTAAACCGGAAATCGAGATATACGAGCACCTGTTGAAAGAGTACGGGCTGAATGCGCCTGAAACAGTATTTATTGATGACCTGAGAGAAAACCTCACAGCGGCATCCTCGATTGGTATCCAAACCATAAGATATGTGGATCCTTTCCAATGCAGGCGGAGCTTGGCGGATCTCAAGTGCATTTGATAAATCGCTTCACTTGCCGCCTGTCTGCAACATGTCGTAATGTCACCGTGATTGAATGACCGTTTTGGATGAAAGTAGACATACGATTACCTGCCTGGAATTTTCTCAATCCGCGGACTACCAAACGTCCGCTTTATCCCCGGTAGCAGACCTTCGGCTAGAATTGGTGAAAAGGCACGCTACTGACCCAAACCAGCCGCTCGGTCTTTCCCAACTTGATTTAGTATTCCCCTCTCGAACATTCGCACTATTGGGGAATTACTATGACGCTCGAACAGTACGCATATCTGGCCGAGATAATCGGAGTCATCGTGGTCGTCGTGACTTTCTCGGTACCGAACGAGCGAGAGCACTCTGGAACATGTGTAGCCCCTTTTTTAATCCCGACTATGCAGAGATGGTTGACAAGATGATTGGAGAAGTACCGTGTATAGATTTCTGGGAGGTTCTGGAAACAGTGAAATAGGCTGGTTTGAATAGATAAACGTCTGCTCCTGGCCGTACTGGGTCAGTCGCCTGGAGCTGCTAGAATCGTCTCTTGATGACCCAATGCTGCCGATCGAGCAGATCAGACAGTCCGAGCTTGAAAGAGGCGAAATGCGCAGGGCAGCGGAACCAGTGATAGACTATCGGCTGGTAGCATAAAACTGTTCTCGACAGCGGAACCTTGGAAGCCATGTTACGTCGACTAGCCATCGGAATCGTTCTGTTGCTGACTACATTTTGGGCCGCCACGCTATACGTGTCGAGACCGTTGTTCTCGGAACGCCTGGGCGATCTGCCGCCGCTGCCCGTTGTCGCCGATCGGTCCCAAGCGCTCACGCTCGCACGCAGCACTCAGGGCCTGCTCCTTGTAACAGGCACAGAAGGTGGGCAGGTAAGGGCCATCAACCTAACGACACACTTCGGGCCCGAGGCAACCCGCGATACTCTTGAATTCTTTCGCGGAACCGGTTACGACGCGCTGCAGACATTGGAAGGACCGGAGATCACTGTTGCCCTAGATGAACTCGGACTGCCGCTTGCACTTCGGAACGCGCATCTCGCCGCCGGCACCAATTATGCAGAGCACGCCGACGAAGTGCTCCTCGAAGATCCGCCCTTCCTGTTCCCAAAGCTGGCGGTAGCCACCCCGTGGAATGCCCCGATTCCCTGGACAAAACGGCTGGACTACGAGGCGGAGCTGGCCGCAATTCCCCTTGTGACAGTGACCGATCCAGACGATCCTCCCGGGTATGCGTTGATACTCGCGAATGAGGTCACCGACCGGTTAACCTTGATTCGGGAGCTCGACATCAATGAACCCATGGGCACGACGGGCTTCGCCGCCGGCAAAGGACAGGCCGGTTTCCTGCCGGTCGGCCCGTGGGTCGTCATACCGCGCAGGCCCGAATTTTACCGCGACCTGGAGTTACGCCTGTACGTTAACGGGCGACTTCGGCAACGTTTCAACACCCGGGACATGATTTTGTCCGTCGATGACATCGTGCGGCAGGGGTTCCGCGATCTCTCGACCGACTACCGAAAAGGCCCGATCCGCGTGACACTGATCCCGGACGAGGGCGTGCCCACCGGATCGTTAGTCTTGACCGGCACATCCGGGGGCGTGATGTTCAAGCCGCTGAATATCTGGTGGCAGCCCGCGTATTTGCAACCCGGCGACGTTGTGCGAACGGAAGCGAGCTATCTCGGCGTTTTGCAAAACACCGCTTTGACAAACTCCAACGTCGATTAGGTACATCCCAGAATTGACGAGTTCTTCTCTCCTGCCACAATTTCCGAATCGATAAAGGCAAATCTGACCAAAGTCAGAGACGTAAAGCCACGGGTCCTCGCTTCCTCCGAGAAGCCGTGGATAACTCCCCGAAGGACCCCAAGATCGCCGGGCTGCCGAATATCAGGCACCGTGGATACGATCATGAATGTTCGCAGCAGCTTGAGGGCATCCGCACGAACTGTCTTCCTACTCGTCTTGGTCGCCCCTTGTGTGGGTTGCAGTAGCGGTGGGGGTGGTGGCGGCAAAGAACCGCCCGTGCAGACTACGCGGTACAGCGACGTTGATGGAAACGGCTACTCAAATGGCAATAGTCAGCTTGCTGTCAACAGACCTACCAATTTCTATATAGCGAGTGAGTTGATTGCATTGACGGGAGATTGTGACGATAGCGACAATTTGATCCATCCCGCTGGTGTCGAATTAGATGGTGACGGTCTGGACCAAGACCGCAACGGGTCCGAGATAATCGGGCCAGCTGAAGTCGTTTTCGAATGGACAGGTAAGTGCTTCTCAGCCCGAATTATGATGGCCAGTCGTGGGGGTTTCATTACTCATTTTCTGAAGACTTATTGAACTGGACTCTCAGAATACCGCTTCTGGAAAGGCAGCTCCCGTGGTGGGGCGGAAATCCAGGAGATACCACATACCGCTATCCGTCCTTCTTGGACCCTGATAGCACGTCACGCAATTTTGAAACGATTGGCAAGACAGCCTACGTCTACTACACACGCTGCAACTTTGGCTGC
>JAOTWM010000200.1 GCA_029862885.1 Gammaproteobacteria bacterium | reverse complement strand
TCGGTATATATTTGTTACGCGCACCCGAGACCCTTGATATGTGGGGCAAACCGTTCAAATCTTGAGAAGATTCTTGGTCCATGGCCCGCCTTCGTGAAATATCCGGGCTAGTAGTCACGGTGGACGTCAAAACCAGCGAAGAAGAAGACCACACCCGGCACGGGTAATTACACGGTTTTGTGGAATGGGAAGTGTTTGTTTCATGGCGGAACCTTGCCTCGCCCCACGAAGTTATCGCATTACAATTCCGCTAATGTCGTCATCAAACAGAATTTGGATCATTTACATAGCCACAGTAAAACGGCACGACCCAAACCTCATCCGGCAGAACGCCTCCCCAAGAGACTCAACCCTGTCTCTTATAACTTCACCTCAACGCAGGGGTGCGATGATCTGCTAAATGTCGTACGAGGACTTTCGTGCCAAGTTTCAACAACAGCCACACTCTATTGCGGCTGAAACCGTGCTGTATTAACCGGATCGTCGTTCCAGATTGGGTCATTCCCAACTGCTGCATACCTCGATCAATGCGTATCAACCAGATGAACACGTGCTTCATGATTCCTATACTGCCAGTTTGAAGTATGGGACTTAAAGCTAAGTTCAAGTCAACCGGGAGGTGATACGACATTTCACAAAGGCCTTGGAATGCCCCAAGAACAACCTCATATAATGCCGACATCGTTCTTACGAGGGACATTATCGATGCTACGCATCTTCTTGTTTTTGGGCACGAACATAGCGGTGATGGTACTTATCAGCGTTATTTTCAGCCTATTTGGGATCGGCAATCTCCTGGCAGCCAATGGCGTCGATCTCAATCTGCAGGCGTTGCTCATCTACTCGGCGATCATTGGATTTGCCGGCTCCATCATCTCGCTCTTTCTGTCAAAAACGATGGCCAAACGGTCAATGGGTGTGCAGCTCATTGGGCAACCACGCAGTGGTACCGAACGTTGGATTAAACAGACGGTAGAGCGCCAGGCAGAGAAAGCCGGTATCGGCATGCCGGAAGTGGGTATTTTTCAATCCGAGACACCTAATGCGTTCGCGACGGGATGGAACAAAGATGCCTCATTGGTCGCGGTGAGTACGGGCCTACTTCAATACATGACCCGAGAGGAGGCGGAAGCCGTCCTGGGGCATGAAGTCAGTCATGTAGCCAATGGCGATATGGTGACCCTCACCCTCATCCAGGGAGTCGTAAACACCTTCGTCATTTTCCTCTCTCGTGTCATCGGACATGTCGTCGATCGGCTCGTGTTCAGGGTGGAGCGTGGGCATGGCCCGGCGTTCTGGATAGTGTCGATTGTTGCGCAGGTTGTCCTCAGTGTGCTGGCGTCGATGATTGTCGCCTGGTTCTCACGTTGGCGTGAATTCCGAGCCGATGCCGGTGGCGCGGATCTGGCTGGGCGCCGGGCAATGATCAACGCTCTAAAACGTCTGCAACAAGCCCAAAACGCCAATCGTGCCGAGCCCTTGCCTGACGAGATGGCGGCGTTTGGCATCTTCGGCTCCAGCGTCAAAGCACTGTTTTCAAGCCACCCGCCATTGGAGGTGCGTATCGCCGCGCTAGAGCAGAGCGGGTAACCCCACCGTTACCGATAGCTAAGATTGCGCCGCACCAGCCCGATCTTTGGAAGCTGCGAAGCGTATGACGCACCCGGGCAACGGTCACACAGGCCATGAAATCCACGCGCGCGCGCCGGACAATTGACTGGTGCCCCCGACAGGGCCAAGACGATACGACGAAATTTCCGGTGGTGAGGTTGCTTTATCCAAATGACATCACCCGGCTGCATCAGTCGACGGAGATCGGTCGCTGCCTCCCCTACGCTATGCACACGACTGATTTGATCGGGTCGCCAACCCGAGCGTAAAAGCTCAGTCCGTGTTGTGTGCGCCGCACGCAGAAAGATTGCTTCGGCCAGATAAGCGGCCGCTTCATCGGTAAGCTCTGTGGTGGCGGCGCTCGGAACATGTCGACGAGCGCATGCACGCCCTCATGAATTATCGCAGTTCGGCGAAGCATGCGATTAATCATATTGTTATTGCTTAACGTCATCAGGTTCGAGTGGTGTGAATAACCAGCACTTACCTGACTTCCCGTTGATCTGACAACGACGCCAATTCGTCCATTCTTGATCGCGTTGCCGACCTGACGCAGCCGAGCCGCGCCGATATGTACACCCCCAAGGTGAAAGTCAATCCTATGAACGCGCAAATCGTTGAAAACACCTGCGACATCTGTTTGTAGCGACATTGATTACTTCTCCCTCAAGTGAGAATCAATGAGGGGCCAGCGGCTCTTAATCTGGGAATTCTAACAAAATCCTTTTCGCCGGCGATCAGAACCAGGAAGTTCTCATGCCCGTAAACCCCGCTATTAATTGAGGATTAAGGGTGCTGACCTCTCTATTGTCGATAGGCATCATCGAGCATTTGAGTTCTTCGGTGGAGTAAGCCGTCGCGGGGTATATGACAACATGAAGACCGCGAAGGCAGCGGGTGACGGCCGCTCTATATTTGGCGCTGTTACAACCAAGAACGGTGCTGTTTTCCACCAGTGCGCCTGCATGGAGGCGACAGGGTATTTAAATGACAGTTAGAAACACGCGAATCAAGATCGGCGCCTGTACTATTGATTTGGCGTATTCTTCTTTTATTCGCTTTCCCAGCCTTCGTAAACGAATTCGTCGCGTATCACGATCACCGTCTTTTTGTCGGGTATTCCATTGTGTAGCGTAGCACGAGCATGAATTTCGACTATCTTTTCGGTGGTCATATTATTTACTATTGCATCATAAACTAACGCCGAAAGCATTTGTATGACTGTACTAATTGCACCTTCGACGGAGGGCCCGGTTTCTACTACTGTGCGGGTTGGGGCGTATTTGGAGCGCGGGTCGCAACGGCCGAGTAGTGTGGGGCCTTTAGGGTCGGAATGGCAGATGCAGTCTGAACAGCGTCCATCCAGTGACGGACGAGCGAGAACAGTAAACCTTTACTATCAGGAAATATCTGCGGATCTATATGAGCACGCTATCATTCGGATCCACGGTGGTGTCGATATACCGTGTCATCGTGCGACCAGCGAGCAACTGAATATTATGGATGCGACTTTGCAGCTCGTGCCGCCTAGTCATCTCGAACGCGTTCTGCGAGCGAAGCCAGAGGGGTTTTTAATTTCGAGCACCACTGGAAGGGCAGGGGGTAGCCTTAGTTACACAGGTGGACTGAATGCGGGGGCTAATTATCGTGAGACACCAAACTATAACGAAATGCGATTGATTCTGATTACCTACGGGGCTTTATGGCGTCGCCGTAGTCTTGGAATATGCCCGACGGTACTTCACGAGATTGGACATGTCATGACGCGCCGAAGCGAGATTAACTACAACCCGTTCCCAGAGGATCGGCGGCGCGCCTTAGGAGCACTTCGTGTTTCGAGGAACCCAGGCGCACTCGAGGCACTCTGTAATACGTATATGTATATGCTGTGTTACGGTTCCAGAACGCAAGAAATTCACGACTTTGGCAGCGGCCGCACTAACCAAAACGATCGAATAACAAGAGACGCGTTACGCCATTGTCCTGCTTTTTCGTCCCGATTGTTGAGCGAAGAGTGGCGATCGCGTTTTGAGGAACGCTAATAAATCAAGTGAAGAGTAAGACTCGTCGATGAATAACTACTCTTTCGGCAGTGGAGCTATAGTGTAATTCGTCCATTTGCCGATCCCGCATATTGATTGCTACTTCAAGTGGAGAATCTCAGAATTAGACGGTTAAACGATTGAAATCCTGCACAGTAGATTCGGGCTGCGATGGGATTATTTAGCGATCGCTACGCTTGATTTGAAATCGTATTCTTGGAGATCCCTCCAGCACATCATCCGTTTGGCCGAGGAACAAACTTGCGTGTTCATTCTATAATCGCAATCTATAATCAAGAACCGGTTCGAAGCGAGAATCAGCCGAATTAGATTTTTTTGACTTCATTCGTTTCTATCTATAATTTCTCATGGTTAGATTGATCGATAACCATGACAGACGGGACAGGAGAATCGAGCAATATGCCCTCGGAAGTCAATGCTGTGGGCCGAACTTACGTCATTCAGCCGATACACGATAAATATGACCATCGGTTAGAAACCAACCATGGGCGCAACGCACCAGCGCAAAGGGCTTGGAATGGTTATCTTCAGAGGGCGTTTACGTCTCTGCGAGTGCCCTTGGTACGTGCGCCTGATGGTGCGACGTACAAGATTCGCCTTTTAGATGTTCTGAGAGACGCCAGGAAAATCTAGATTGTTGATTCGGTCCGAATTTCGGGAACCCTGAACTACCGTACCGATAGGTACCCGGAAGTGTTCATTAGGAGTGCCTTATAAGTGCACTATATACGTATGCTAATCGACCGACGCACGTGCAGCCTCGTCAGCCGGGTGGGTTATACGGCCCTCGTCGTTGAAACTCTCGGGTCGTGTTTTCATAATTCCCGTTGGGTGGATGGAAGCCTATCACGGGCTTTCGAAGCCGCCGCACTGGTCCGTCGGCGGACTCGACCACGTGGGTGAGATTCCACGCTGCTGAGAAGACGACGCGTATACCGAGACCTGAAGGTTCTGCGAGAGTAGATAGCATAGTGGTTAGCCATTGTCAGCGGCGAGCGTGTTGCAACTATGTATCTCCATTCCGTGGCGGCTCGGGTCAAAGTACGGGTGCCGCGGTGCGAGGTTCCTCGCCGTCGGCGGCGACAGCACACCCGCATCGCTGATTCCCAATTCCCCTGTCGGTCAGTAGTGGACACGGTCTTCCATCCCGTGCGCATTAAGGATCAGCGTCCACATGGATCGGAGCGATCTCGCCGCGCGAATGATTCTGTAAGCCATATCCGCGACGCTATCGCAGCGATCTGAGGTGACGTGCCGAACTTCCGCTGCTCTTGCCCTTGCGTAACGTCCCCAAGTTTGTCCGCGGTCGAAAATATCATAGGAATGAGTGTATTTGATTATTAACAACCTTCAAGTGAACAGAGCAGGCTTAATCCATTCGTTACCTCTCTCCAGTGACGGTGATTGTGGGAGTGATAATTGAGATTGTTATGTTGTTTATTTAACGCGACTATCGTTGACATTGAGAAGCTTAGCCCGGATATTTCATAAAGGCGGACCATGTACCAAGAATCTTCTCGATATTTGAACGGATTTTCGCGCATATTGGGCGTCTCGGTTTCCGCACAGTTTTACCTGTTTGGATTCCACCCAGCGGCGGGATCGCACCGTTTGCTTAGCTCGATCTCTGCTTTGCAATGTCCATGCGGTGGCTGCGCTGAATTTGATTCTGCCAATCGGGTGGTATGCCGACTTCTTCAGCGTGGCTTTTCCAACGCTCTACAGCACGGCATACGTCGTTTACGATAGCCTCCGCGCGTCCGCGTTTCATTGACACCGTCTTTGCGCACGCTTTGAAATCCTCAAGGTTGAACCCATCGCGTTTACCGTTCATCGTCATTTGATGGGTTGAGGTCCAAGCGCCGCTTGGGTTGTAGCTATAAGTCACATCGAACGCGGGCGATAGGGACCAGTTACCGGCTTTATCCATCAAGAATGCGATATTTTTGACGTGATCGTCCTGATTACGAGCGACAATGTTAAAGGCCATGCGGCGAAACTGTTCCTCGATCGCGCTCATTGGCAGCCCCAGCTGTCTGATCACGAATAGCGCTTGTTCGTACGAATGTGCGCCAGCCATATTGAAATCGAAGTGTGCGAGCGCACAAAGAGACTGCATGTGCAATTTTTCTCCGCCATCGAGGCGGTCAAATCGCCGCGCCATGAAATGATGTCGGCCATTCTCTTCAAATACACGGCACGGATTCATTGTGATGCCCGCTTCGCGCGCCATCATTGAGTACGCGTATTCGATCAAGCCGTAGCCATGCGGATCCTCCAACTCTTTGTCTTTATTGCCACTGACTCCGTCGAACTTTAGTAACCAGTATGCGAATCCATCGCCTGCTCGGGTCTGGCCGGAGCGTATCTCATTGGTCGATGGGTTCCAGGCAATAACCGCCTTGGCGCGTGCCCCGCCGGCCGAAGTGCCGACCCTTAGAATATCGCGCAGCGCCTCTTCCTTGTTGGCATCGGCGAACGAGGTTTTGAGATCGTTGCGATGAGACAGCACGTCCGACGCGAGTGCAACGAGCCGATCGACCCGGACTTGAGTGGCCCGCGTTGTTTTCGGTCCGATCGCGGGCTCGAACTCCAAAGCGCCCATGCCCCGTGTGCCGGTATAGCACAGTCGCTCGACAGCGTTGAATGACTCCGGCCCCCGTCCTTGCGTGGCAAGCCACGCATCGATCAGAACATTGCCAAATTTGTCCGGCAGCGAATCCGCCAGCAGCCCGGGTAGTCCGTAGAATGTTTGCCGAGACAGCTCGGGAAACGAATAAACACGATTCGAAAGCGGCATCACAATCGGTGATATCTGTATGCCGCTTTGAGCAAATGCCGGGTCGTATTCGAAGGCTGCCGTATCGTTCCCGTGTTCCAAGGCAACCGCGCCAATCGTACGCCCCCACAGCTTCACCTCGGCAACGGTGCTCATGGATCATCATTCCATGACCATACTCCAGCGCTGGAATCGACGCGGTGGCGCGTCGATGCGCGTTGCCGCGGTTTGCCTTTGCGCTTTAATAATTCCATCGGCCCTGGGGTTGCCGCGGGTAACACATGATTCAGATTCGGCAGCCGGCCCAGTACCCGCAGAATGCGGACGATATTCGATAGCTGGGCGGAGCCGCCGGCCTCGATGCGTTCCACCGTGCGCTTCGACACCCCGGCCTGTTCCGCGAGATCGGCCTGAGTGAGTTGCGCATCAATTCGGGCTCGTGCGAGGCGTTCGCCAATTTCCGTAAGGACGGCTTCGTCAGTGAGTTGCTCGGAAATTTCCATAGTCGTAATACTCGGCGAGTTAGTAAAAAAAGACGATATTATTCGCCTTATATTACGAATTATAGCTTAGAGATATGAGTTTGGAAATCGTAAATTATGTGGATTAGCCGCCTAAAACACGCTTATATCGTCATATACGGCGAAATAACATCATCTTCGGAAAGCCAACGCAGCGTTGTCGTTGGATTCCTGAGTCTTGTCCGCGCAGAAAAGCGAGAAGGGCAATAGCAAACTCGCTATTGCCCTCGCCCCTATCGCATTCGTCGTCAGAAAACGAAATTGCTCCGTTCGCCTTGTTTACGTACCGCGGATATCAATGCGTCATCGACGGTATTGACGTCCTTTTCGGCGGCCTCTTGTTTTTTCTGCGCAACATATCTATCCCGAGATTCAGAAAGGGTTTTGATCTCGCGCTGAAGCAGCTTGCGCTGCTTGGCATTAGCGTCCACAAACTCGCGACGTTGCTGCTTGTCCATTGAGCGCATGGGTTGCGGTAGTTCTTGCGTTTCAATTTCGTCTAGGTCGACCTCGCCGGAATCCATCGCATCAACCAGATCCCAATTCTCGTTGCTATAAAACGACGATGCTTTTGACGCTACACGACCCGCCAACTGTGCAGGGGATTCTGCCGCATTACGTTCATCCTGTTGAACTTGACGTGCCGCTTTCAGTTCGCCTGCCGTGCCATACGGAATGTACGTCTTATTCAACTGGGCGTTGAGTTCAACGAGACGTTGGTCCTGCGGAGCAACGATATGTGCGACCACGTAATTTTGATCTATGTGCATATAGTCGCCACCCGCCAGTTGTGCGCCGTGCTTCCATCCCGAGTTGGCGCCGGTCTCGTAATCGCCGGCATGGATGGTATTTACAACGATGCCTTTTTGCCGCGCTGCCTGTATGGCGTGCTGATATCGCACCGGACCCTGGGTAAACGGCTCATTGCCGGCGATGAAGATTGCTTTAATGTCATCGCTCGACTGACTCCACTGCAACTCATTAACCGTGTCTTGGATTACCAGGCCGCAGTACTCCTCGCCGCCAGAGGTAGTCAATGAAAACAGTGCTTCCGATACTTGGTCGAGCTCGCTGGTAAGACCCGTGACTTGCCGAATATAGCCGGATTGGGTCGATAAGCGGCTATTGCCATATTCGTAAACGGCCACTTCCAGTATCGGCGCCTTGCCGTGCTGACGCGCCTGGGAGAACTCATTGACGACTTGCCAGAGTTGGTTGCGCGACTGATTAATCAGCCCACTCATACTGCTGCTGGTGTCCAGCAAAATGGCCAATTGGATCTTTGGTGTGCGGTCCTGTTGAAATAGTTGACGTGCATCCGTTGCATTTGAGGTGCTGAATAAGACCAATAACGCCAGACTACCGAGCGCTACCGCGCACGCCGATACAGTTCTAAAGTAATAGTTGCTTTTCATTGATATGCTCCTGTTGATTCTCGTCATCTGGTAATACCGAGAATAGAGTGGAGCGGGCGCGATTATCAGGCCGCATCATGTAAAACCTGACCGGGAAAGTTTACAAACCGTTTACAATGAAATCCGATAGACCGGCAGCACTGACGCGGATGAATTAGGATCTGTAGGGCGGCTAGAGGCGAAGCCGAAAGCCGCCGATTTATTGAACCCGCGCTGCCACAAATTCCTGAAGCAATTCAATTGAGTCCGCGCAACCCTCGCCTGCAGATGATGTTATTCTTTAAGGCCCATATTCTTTTTCATCTGCACGACTGCGTGGCTTCCATTGACGCCACCAGCGAGATGAGCGGTGCACTATCCGCGGATCGGACGTAATCTCCGGACGCAAGATCAGTGGATTAGCAGCCCACCGTTCACATCCAGTACGATGCCGGTAACGTAGCTGGATAAATTCGACGCCAAGAATAAGCAGGCGTTGGCGACTTCAATCGGTTCGCC
>JAOTWM010000119.1 GCA_029862885.1 Gammaproteobacteria bacterium | reverse complement strand
TATGGGTATACAATTGAGGAATCGGCAGATTCAGTGTAACCCGCGTGTCGGGTTCGATGACTTCCCCGGCAATCTGAACTTTGGCGCTCACTGGCTAACCCCTGCCGCGTGTCTTGGTCTTATGGGGTTTTGCATTCTTTTCCAGAAATTCGATGATCATGCCTGCCACATTCTTGCCTGTTGCTTTCTCGATACCTTCCAATCCCGGTGATGAATTGACCTCCATTACCACTGGTCCGTGGTTAGAACGAAGAATATCAACGCCTGCCACATTTAATCCCATTTTCCCGGCGGAGCGCACCGCCGTTGAGCGTTCTTCTGGGGTGAGTTTTACTAATGACGCGGTCCCACCGCGATGCAGGTTGGACCGGAATTCACCCTTTGCCGCTTGGCGCATCATGGCGGCCACGACTTTGTCGCCGATAACAAACGCCCGGATATCCGCCCCCCCGGCTTCCTTGATAAATTCCTGCACCAGGAAATTCGCGTTGAGTTGACGAAAGGCATCGATGATGGTCTCCGCCGCTTTTTGCGTCTCCGCAAGTACGATACCTTTTCCCTGCGTGCCCTCGAGAATCTTGACCACCAGTGGAGCGCCATTGACCAGGTGGATTAAATCCTTGGTGTTTTTAGTGGAATGGGCAAATCCGGTTAAGGGCAGACCAACACCGGCGCGCGCCAGGATCTGCAATGAGCGCAGCTTGTCTCGCGAGCGCGTAATGGCGACCGATTCATTCAATGGGTAGCTACCTGTCATCTCAAATTGCCGGAGTACAGCGCAACCGTAAAACGTTACTGAGGCACCTATTCGCGGGATAACAGCATCGAAAAACGGCAACTCCTTACCTTTGAGATGCACGCTGGGGGAATGGGAGGCGATATCCATGTAGCAATTCAGAGTATGTACGTATTCGATTTCATGTCCACGTTCCTTCGCCGCTTCGACAAGACGCGAATTCGAATACAGCCTACCTTCGGTTCGGCTTAAAAGAGCAATTCTCATTGTTTATGACCTCTTGAAGTTTTCGGTTTCTGACTGGCTTTGCCAGCCAAATATGATGCGGCGGGATTGACAATGAATCGCTGATTGAGCGCGGTTCGGCCGAGTAACATGCGAAACCGCATGGCATCCCTGTCGGTCAACGTCAGTTCGATGGGCCAAGCAGCGCTCGCCAACACCACTGTCGATTCAATCACAATACGTTTTTCACGATGTCCACCGGAATCGGTAACCAGTCGTTCATCGAGTATAGTGGCAACACAGGTTTGCTCTACATCGCTCCGATTTTGCAACGGGTGAATACCGAAGCGAACCAAGTTTCGTTCTCGATCAGCTTCTAAAAAGAAAGCATGTAAAGCCGAGGTGCGCGCACCGGTATCGACTTTGCATTTGATCCGTTTGATTCCGAGCTCAGGCAGCGCTACCCATTCGCGCCAACCCAACATCGGTAAATCGTTCATGACTCTGACTTCTTCAAAATATGATCACCCGGATCATTGCTGTCGTCATCAGCGGCCGGGGAAAGATTCGAAGTCGGCTCCCTAAAATCGCTTCGCAAATGCAGATCCCGCTGTGGAAAGGGTATCTCAATCCCGTATTTCTTAAGCGCCGTTTCAATCTCCCAGGTATACGTGGCGTGCACGGTGCCCGGTCGGCTCACTGCATCGGGTACCAGCCATACCACCAATTCAAAATTGAGACTACTGTCGCCAAACCCAACCAACCATACTTGCGGCTCTCTTTGCGCATAACCCGTCAATGTGAAAGGAACTATGGTCGCCGCTTCCAACCCAGCTTTCTTGACCAACTCTTTGTCGGTTCCATACGCAACCCCAAACGGTATACGCGCCCGGCGGTATACTTCGCGCAACGTCCAGTTGGTCACGCGTCCGCCGACGAACTCCGAATTCGGCACCAAAATATCGATGTTATCGTTGGTGGTTACCAAGGTGCTGCGAATGTTGATTTCACGTACCTCCCCGTTAACCCCTGATTCGAGTTCGACAAAATCACCGACTTTGAGGCTCCTTTCGAACAGTATGATTAGCCCGGCAACAAAATTACTGAAGATCGCCTGCAAACCGAATCCCAAACCAACACCCAACGCGCTGACAAACAGCGCGAGTTTGGTGAAATCGAGCCCGATGGACGACAGGCCGACGAATATGCCGATGGTTAGAATCGTATAGTGGAACAAACGGCCTACGGTATACAACGAGGCACGATTCATAGCCTCACGGCGTTGGGCGATGCGGTCAAGACCATGGCGCACGAGCTTGGAGACCCACCAAGCTACCGCCAAAATGACCAATATACGAAATAGACCAAGCAAGGTGACCGGCGTTTCATTGATCGTAAACAAACTTCCGACGGCAAGCTGTGTTAGCGTCGTCCAAAATTCACTAAGATCCTGTCTTAAATTGACGAATCGCGCCACGAGCCAACCTTCTTCCGCGGCCACCCGTCGGGAGGCCAAGTCAGCCAGCGCTTGGCCCTTGGCCAGGTTTTCCCGTAACTCAGCAAGACCTTGTAAAGTATTATCTGTCTGCCGGATACGCGCGCGATGGATTTCCGCCAACCCTGCATTCTGACTTTGCGTAAGTGACAACTGAGCTTCCGCGGTGCTTCGCTCGTTGTCCGTGGCGCGACGCCAGGTTTGGCGCGACTTTTCCGTTTCCTTGAGCGCCTGGTGCAGTTCGTTTAACGCATCACGAAGGTTTGTCTTGTCCGCATTTCGTGTCTCAGGATTGAGATGGCTGGTGAATGCGACCGCCACCAGTGCCTGTGACCGCGCCAACTCGGCACTGGCGATACGTACATCGAATTGGACGAGTCTGTGCCGATTTCGCCTTGCATTTGCATGGTCTATGGGCGTTTCCACCACGCCGGCGCCGCGTAAGCGGTGGAATGCCGCCTCGTCAATTAGTCGTGACACCTCCGCGCTAGCAAGTTCATAGAGACGCTCGTATGATTTTAAGTCGTCATCGCTTGCGATCAGTCTGTCCGCGGCGGCAGCAAATATGCTACGAAGTGCTTTTACGTATTGTTCTTTGTGTTCCAGCTGTGGCCTGAGTAACCGCAGCTCTTCCTGCGCCACAACCATTCGAAGACGATCACGAATGATCGTAAGCCCTTGTGTCACCCGCAACGGATCTTGTTTGTCAAGCGCAAAATACACCACTCGCAAGTTATCTAATCGCTTACGGACGCGTTTGATCTCTGCGTCGCGATGAATAATCTCTTCGCGCTCGAGGTCTGTTTCCAGTTGTAAATCGCGGGTGTTGCCGACAAGATCGAGTATTTGCGGCAAGGTGTAGTGTTTCGCCACCACCGGGCTCTCGACGGATGCTAACGGTTGCCGGTTTTTTAGCTCGACATAGATATCGAAGCTTTGCTCAATTTCATCCACCGCATCCTGGATCTCAGTCGCGCCAGAGGACAAATCAATTTCTTGGTTGAGCTCAAGGCGCGCTGTGAAAAGTGCGATTCGTTCTGAAATTTGATCGCCGGCGTTCTCAAAATAATTCCACCAGTCGCTGGCTAGCGCGCTGGGATCCGGTAGCGGTGTATCATCGACCGGCGCAGGCGTTTGTGCTTGGGCCCAGTGCGCAAAAAGTATTAACAGGACACCTAAACCTCCGATTATCCTAGCCATTTTGTTCCGACCACCAATCACAACCATTTCATCCTTTTGAAGACGTACAGCAAACAACCTGCGACCCCAACCATTATCGCTAGAAGAAAGTAATACGCATACTTGTAATGAAGCTCAGGAATGTTATCGAAATTCATTCCGTACAGACCCGCGA
Organism: Gammaproteobacteria bacterium; assembly: GCA_029862885.1. GTDB lineage: Bacteria > Pseudomonadota > Gammaproteobacteria > Arenicellales > JAOTWM01 > JAOTWM01. The sequence continues at coordinate 8,682 of JAOTWM010000119.1, read as the reverse complement.
GGAAACTAAGCGGCACAAATATGACCGTAATGATGGTCAGCAATTTCACAATGTTGTTCAATTTGTGTGAAGCAAGTGATATATACCCGTCCTGTAGATCGGAAACCAGTTCGTGATACAAACTTGCCAAACTGGTCGCCCGTTCCAGTTGCTCGTAGACATCGTTTATTTCGTGTTTACGATCAACGCCGACCCCGGGCCAGGTCTCACTTCGTAACCGTCTAAACACTTCGGTGTGGTAAGCCATGATACGGCGCAGCTTTTTTAAATTGGATTTGTGCTCCACGAGTTCAAACAAAAGTGTATCCTGTGGGTGCGCAATCATTTCGCTTTCAATTATTTCCAGACGTTGTTCTAAATCCAGCAAAATAGGTAGATAGCGATCCACAACAAAGCGCGTCAACCGCATAGCGATACCATCGGGACCGCGGGTAGACACTTGCTTTGTATCGCGAATTTCGGTCCATAGTTTGTCAATACTGATGGAAACACCACTATGCCGAGTAACGAGAAAACGGTCTTCAACAAAAATAGCGATTTGAATGGTACCGAACTCAATGGTCGTTGTTTGGGCATTGAGCCCTTTTAATAATATGAACGTATTGTTATCAAAACCTTCGATTTTTGCGGGGTGCCGGGTTCGCTGGGCATCGGAAATCGCGAGTGGATGCAGTCCGAAAGCGGATTGCATCGTTTGGCTTTCCGATAACGGGTCCTCATCATAGAAATCAACCCAGATTTGGGCATCTGTACTTTTTTGCCAGATCGCTATCAGTTCCTCGCCACCTTCGGTATGGGCTTGCTGTTTCGGATCGTATAACAGTGCTCGAATCATGCGTTGGTCTCCGCGTCTTTCGGGTGATGTAGTTGATCCTCGACCTGTGATTCCGGGTTAACTCGATCATCCACTTTGATTTCTTCAACCACATGAATAATGACTTGTTGTACCCGGCGGTGCGACATTTCTTTGACCACCAATCGGTAGCTATTTTCAACGAGGTCATCGTGTACCTTGGGAATTCGCCCGAGGCGTAACATGAACAATCCGGATAATGTGCTGGCATCGACATCACTTGCCGGCTGGAAACCGGTTATTCGGGAAACGTCCGACAAGGGTGTCAGGCCGTGCGCAATCCAGCCGTCGTCCTTACTCACCACCGGATACTCGGGGAGATGCGTGTCGAGCTCATCGGATATCTCCCCGACAATTTCTTCCAATAGATCCTCCATTGTGACGATCCCCGTGAAGACACCATATTCGTCGACCAAGCATGCCAGGTGATTTCGTGTGCCGCGCATGGTTTCAAACACCTTTCCAACCGGTGATGTTTCGGGAATCACCAGGGGCTCGCGTACATAGCGTCGCAGGTTCTGCCAAGGATCTGTTTCGTCATTTAGCATAGCGATGTATAAGTCTTTGACTAGCAAGATCCCAACCAAATTATCCTGATCGGCGTCGACAACCGGTAACCGGGAGTGTTGAGTTTGGCGCATAGTCTCTCGATGCGTTTCGCTGGATGCTTTCAGATTCAGGACATCGACGTCGGTGCGCGAAATCATGATGCGTTCAACCGCCCGTTGGTCGAATTCAAAAAGATTATGCAACATTTCGGCCTTGTCGATCTCCAATTCTCCGTGTTGGGAGGATGTATCGATCAATCCGCGCAACTCATCGTTGGACAGAACATCGTCATGTTCGGCGCGTTCGACCCCAAGCCAACGCAAGATCATGTTAGAAGCCCGATTCAAAGACCAATTGAGCGGATAGGAAATCAAGTAGAATCCATGTAGTAAATAAGCAGTGCCGATGGCAATGGCATCCGCTTTACGAATCGCTAATGTCTTTGGTACTTGTTCACCCACAACAATGTGCAAGGACGAAAAAAGCAAGAACCCAAGTAAAAATGAAACCGTGTGTAGTAGCTGGTCACTCAATCCGATTTTATGGAACAGCGGTTCGAGTAGGGCGGCAACAGCCGGTTCGCCGATCCACCCCAAACCGAGCGACGCCATGGTGATCCCAAGTTGGCAGGCTGCCAGATAATGCTCTAACTCCTTTTGAATTTGCACGGTCAAGCGCGCGGCACGACTGCCTTGATCGGCCCGGCTTTGAATACGGAAACCACGCGATTTCACCAAAGCAAATTCGGCGGCAACAAAAAATCCATTGGCCGCTAACAAAAACACGATAAGTAGGATATTCAGGGTGAAGTCTTGCATTGCGCTTCCATCAGATTACTGGTTGTGTATACGACCTCAGGCAATAGCCGAAAAGTCACTTCAAGCCATGTCAAAGTAGGTAATCACCTGTTTGATTAACTCTAACCGTTGACTGCGACGCGGGTAGACTGCAAAAGCGCTTCGCTCGATAACCGGCGCATCTTCTACGCGATACAGCCTGCCATTGTCTAATAATGGTGTGACGGACTGCTCCGATAAGTATGCGGCACCGCCACAAGCCAGCATAAAGTTCAATGCAATGGTTCCTTGGGAGATTCGCTGTGCTGGCGCAGGCGCATCGGGGAATTGGCGAGAATGTTGTAGTGCATGCATTTGCCCCCAGTCCACCATGATGTAGTCGGTTAAAGCTTGCTCCACCGATTGATTTGGCATGCCGGAGACCATGATCAACGAGATATTGGCAACTTGATCAATCATGAATTCTTCCAGTTGCGGGGGCTCGTACAAAAAAACCATATCGAGAACGCCGTCGATCATGCGCCGCATAAGGCGGTCATGGCCGTATGCTTCCAAGATGAGTGCCAGTTCCGGGATATTGCGATGTACACGGTGCGACCATAGCTGCAGGCGCACATCCCAAAGGCTCACTATCCCACCCACCGCGAGCTGTACCTGCGCATGTTCGGACAGAGCAACGTCTTGTTGCGCTTTGCGCCATAGCGCAAGCATGGATTCGGCATGGAGTAGCAGTCGTCTCCCCTCAGGCGTCGGATGGATATCACGGCGTTGCCGATCAAACAGGCGAACCCCAAGACTGTCTTCTAGTTTCTTAATACGGGCGCTGACCGCCGACTGCGTGAGAAAGAGTTCGCCCGCCGCCTTGCCGAAATGTCGGGTCCGGTTTACTTCTAACAGTGTACGCAAAGTATTGATGTCCACAACTATGCCCCTCAGCAAGAAATAAGTTTGATTGTATCAAGCTTATTAATCTCGATTATTTATCGACTAGATTTTCGGCCGACGGATTCCACCTGGCCCATAAACGTTTGTTCAAAAGATGAAAGCGCGCACGTGGGACGTATGAATCCCGAGAACGGCACAACGGTCATGGGTTAAGCGTGACTTTCCCAAGCAAACCACGGTCTCTCACTTAAGCAAACCACAAAACCCTTAATGCAGACACTTGTTCGAGAATTAGCGCTAGCAAAATCTAAATGCGGTCAAACAATACACACCTGACACTGGCATCGGGTAATAATCAATTGAAACAGCCAGTTATAACGATATTCATGACTATAAACGGCCAATCATATGCTTATTCAACAAATATTTTTAATTAATACGATAGATATAAGTCGTTTTCTTTGTGATCAAAGCTCATTTACAGTGCGCGCCGAAGTTCAAACCAGAGGTGCGTATCAATGCCGAACAACGGATTTGGTGATGTTATTAAACACAATATTTATGCCGGAGCTTCGTACTCCGATGAAGACCTCGTTGCGCTTGTGCAGGAGCGTGGTCCGACCGGAGCCGACGCCATGACATCCTTATTGCGGCGCTATCAAAATCCGATTTACCGCGCATGTTTGGTCTATTTGCGCGATTCAGCTCTGGCCGAGGACGCCAGTCAGGAAGTATTGGTCAGGGTTTATCGGGGTATTAATCGATTTCAAGGGAGGTCCAGTTTCCGGACCTGGCTGTACCGCATTGTTCGGAATCAATGTTTCACACTCTCCGCACGTCAGGATCGAGATAAGCTCAACGAGAGTCTGGATGAAGCCATAGATCAATATGCGGCGGTCAACGCCGACTATACAAACACCTTCGCGGAAGAAAAAGATAGCGTTCATACGGCGTTGAAAAATCTTTCACCCCAGCATCGCGAAGTTATCCGGTTACGGTTCTTTAGCGATCTTTCACTGCACGCGGTGGCTACACAACTCGATATCAGTCTGAGCGCCGCGAAGATGCGGCTTTATCGCGCGCTGGAAAAGTTTGAGGGCGCTTACGGGAATCTACAAGTCAGTGAACCCCTCCCGTGAGCAACTTAACGATGCGCAAATTCAGTGTTGTGGAATAAACGAAGACTTTGTTCTCTAAGGGGAAAAACCATGGATCAAAATCGGCACCGCAATATGAAATATTTTGACTTCAATAGGTCTTAACAACAAGATGAAACATTTTAAGATTCTTTTTAGTGTGGTACTGCTATCCGCAGTCGCCGTGTTCGTGTTACAAAACACAGCGGTAGTCGAGTTAACTTTGTTGATTTGGACTGTTTCATCACCGCGCGCGTTAGTGGTGTTCTCGGTATTACTGGTGGGCGTGGTGCTTGGATGGTTGTGGCGCGGTCAGTGTCGTCGGTCCTAAAATGATGAGTATGAACTCCGATACACGTCGTGAGAAAACTCCGGTTCACTATCACATATCCGCATTGCGTAGCCGGATCTCTAGGTTGCCCAACCGCCAACTCGAATCACTGTGGCGCGGGTTGATTGATTTGTTAACCGATGTGACCGCCGAGCAGGCAGTGCGGCACGCGAGTCCTCAGCGAAAAATCGGAATTGAAACCGACAGTCCGAGGGCTTGATGCACAATATAACCGTATCGGCTAAACAATTAGATGCGTGCCTCTGCTGCGCCGTAACGATAGATAATATACCTGCAAAATGTGACTTTTAGTAATACGAGCTGGTCTGACGGCACATTGACCACAGCAGGAGACCTAAAACGAACTTCCGCGAGCGAATGACCATCGCGCTTGTCGGCGCAATACTTGCGATTCCCGTTGTTTCTGTTGCACAGACACAAGATAAAATAGTTTATGCTAATGTACTGAACCGAAATCCGATTATGGAACAGGTGCAAATCGCGGAACCGCGTCGTGTTTGCAGAGAGCAACAGGTGGTGAGCCAAAATGCCAAATCCTACACCCCGTCAATTGTGGGTGGCGTGATTGGTGGCGCACTGGGTACTCAATTCGGGCATGGCACCGGAAAGAAACTTGCGACCATAGGTGGTGCGGCGATCGGGGCTTCGGTTGGACGCGATATTCAAAACAAACAAGGCGGCCACACAGTCGTTCAGGAAGTATGTCACGAGGAGACCGGCTATCGTTATGAAGATCGCGTTATTGGATGGCGCGTCACTTACGAATATGATGGCCAACCTTATATAACTCGTACCGCCTCAGACCCGGGTGACACCATAAAGCTCCATGTCCTGATCCAACCGGAAAGTTAGCGAGCGGCTACAATCCAGGCCGAGCTCTCAACAATCGCGGTCTGGAAAAGTTTATGGCGTAAAGATGGTAATAAGAATTGTACGCTTCATTTGACCGGAATTAAGAGTATGTGCACTCGTTCGTTTGTTTTCATACCAATAACTATTACTCTCTGCGTTGGTTTGCCCGCTTGTCAGACTACGATTACTCCGCCACCGGGCATGACGGATTTACCGCCAATATCGATGGAAAAAGCGGATGTGAACGGGGACGGAGCCTTGGACCAGGACGAGTTCAAGCGACGGCTCGAGGTATTATTCGATATGCGCGACGTTGACGGAAACGACATATTGGTGCCATCAGAGCTCCCCGGGGTCAATATCAATGCATATAAACATGCGGATCAAAACAAAAGTGGCGACCTGACCAAAAAAGAATACCTTTATTTACGCGCCCTGGATTTCAACAGATTGGATGTCAATCAAGACGGCGTACTGGTGCCACATGAAATTCTCCGCTGGTAGCTGGATTTTGTGGCGTGCTAGGCAATCAGGTTGAGAGGAGTCGTATTCGAGCAATCAATTGGGCAGCCATTATTTGCTAGCGCGAAATATAAGGGAAAGTAAAATAAAACTGCTAATACAAATTTTTCATTTGTGATATTGATATGGGCCGGAGCGTCGACCGGTGTGCTGCGCGCAAATGTGGGATCTGACGTTTTGGTAAAGACAACTACGGATAAACTTTTACGTGGGCTGAGTGATAATAAGTAAAGATTTGCGGGAACCAGTCTGCGCTATTTCAATTAGTTGATGAAGTTGATTTGCCTCATTTTGACTTTAGTTTGATGTCGTAACTAGTGCTGGGGAAACACTGGAAAAGCGTGACCGATGCACAACAGGAGCAATTCGTCACTTAGTAAATAAAGTGACAATGCGTGGCATGTGTTTGATATCATCATTGATGGCATCAGTTTAGTAACGAACTATCGCTCCGCCTATGGGCAAGCGATTCGATCCAAAGGGGTTGACGGGTTAATTTCTTCCTTATCCGAAATGAACGCATTTACCCAGTGAGTTCCACGATCCATGGAGTTATTACCAACCGTTGTCGTGTTGGTATTGATGGAGAAACATCTTGTTAGTGACATTTTCATGTAAAGCTTGGGCGGATATCACGATGTTTGGCGATGTCGCGGTACGTCTTCTTAATCTGATGGGGCACCCCGGAAGTATCCCAGGGGCACTGCTCGCTAAAGACATTCCAGAGGCATTGAATAAGTTGAAAGGCGCGCTGGAGGAAGACGACGCATTGTCGCAACCAGAAACGGACGACGACTCGGAGGAAGATAACGTGAGCCTCGCGCTTCGCGCCTACCCTCTAATTGAGTTACTGACTGCCGCCGCTAAGAAAAATTGCAGTGTAATGTGGAACAATTAGGTAACGTCGTTGCCCGCTACCCCACTATAGGTTGGAGCCGGGATCAACAATTGTTTTCTCAATGAGACCCGGAGGTGTGATTGACTCACGACGGCAACCGGGCTTGGTAAACAGTAACTGTGCATTGCCGATAGCACGCTCTAGAAAACCACCTTCACAGTAACAAAAATAAAACTCCCACATGCGAATGAACGCATCCGGATAACCCATCTCGCGCGCGCGCGCGAGGTTGCTTCGAAAACGTTCACGCCAATGGCGCAAGGTGATTGCATAGTGCGGCCCGATGTCTTCAAGATGAAACAGGCGCATGTCGGAGGAGCGCGCCGCGGCCAGGGTCATAGCTGACACGGAGGGGATAAAGCTACCGGGGAAAATATATCGTTGGATAAAATCCACTGATCGTTTGGCCACCTCGTAACGTTGATCGGCAATGGTTATCGCCTGCAATGACATCATGCCTTCGTGTTTGATCAGGCTGCTGCATTTTTCGAAATAGGTGTCCAGATACTGATGCCCAATTGCCTCGATCATCTCAATTGAGACGAGTTTGTCGTAGGTGCCGGTCAGATCGCGGTAATCTTTTAAAAGCACGATAACGCGATCCGCCAAACCAGCCTCCCTTATCTTATTCTTGGCAAAGACATACTGTTGTTTGGAGATCGTCGTCGTGGTCACCCGGCATCCATAGTGTTTCGCGGCATGGACGGCAAAACCGCCCCAACCGGTACCGATTTCCAAAACATGGTCACCGGACTTTAAATCCAGCTTACGGCAGATTAGATCGAGTTTGGTTACCGACGCCTCGTGCAAACTGCTGTCCGGATTTGGAAAAATCGCGCTCGAATACATCATGGTGTCATCGAGAAACAACTCGAAAAGTTTGTTACCGAGATCATAGTGGGCGGCGATATTGCGCTGGCTGCCACTGCGTGTATTACGGCGTAGCCAATGGAACACTTTCTGCAGCGGTGCGCTAATCCGAGTGACCGTGTCATCCATGCCGTCAAGCACATGGCGATTACACAGAAATAGCCGAACCGCCGCGGTGAGATCGTTGCACTCAAAATGTCCGGACATATAGGCCTCACCGGCACCAATGGTGCCGCCTAATGCCACTTGCCAATAAAACGACGGGTGATTGACGACGATTGTCGCCTGCACCCCGCCCTCGGTCGACCCAAACCTATGCGATTCGTGACCGTCGTGAAGCACCAAAGACCCGGCCGATATGCCTTTAAGGCGCTTTATCAGCGCGCGTTTGGCCATACGGTCGAGCACACCGACACGCCGGTCACGGGGAAATTCAACTTGCTTATCTACGAGGGCGACTTTCATAGGACAACTCTTTTGGGCGAGAAACAGGATTGAAATGATTCGTATGGGTATAAAAAGGAACGCGTTTCAACCAAAGACGCAACGCTTGGTAATAAATGGCGCCGATAACCTTGAACGTCATCAGTGGGTATTGCACCAACACACCCGCCAGCGTGGTGCCTGAAATGGAACGGCGACGTAGCTTCAAGGTCGCATCAAAGACCTTACGCGCGTCTTTGCGACTTTCCATGTGCACCGCAAGCACTTCGTCTGGGGCGGAGAAGCGCCAGTCGTAATCGATTTGCATAGGCATAAATGGAGACACATGAAATGATTTTCGTATTTGAAAACGCTTATGACCATGCCGGCCAAGGTCTTGGTCAGCCCCCAGAACATAGTGGTGTTGTTCGCCCCACGGGGTATTGTTGACCTCCGCTACGATGGTTTCGACGCGCTCATCGTCTTTATCAAAGCAATAATAAAAGCTAACCGGGTTGAATCCATATCCGAAGTAACGCAAGTGA
>JAOTWM010000034.1 GCA_029862885.1 Gammaproteobacteria bacterium | reverse complement strand
ATCGTATCGGTCCCTGGGGCCGACACCCGGTTTCTTTCTCAACCAGGTCCCGCACTGCGTCCCCCAGGGGGATCCGGGCATCTCCTAGGTGATCAGATCGTTTGAACCACGCTAGATTCGGACGTGTCACCGACCACAACCAGCGTCCTTGAAACACACGCTGAAGTTCATCCAGGTCGAGATATGCCATGAACAGGCGGTACGCAAAACCATGGCGTACCGCGTCTTGGCGCCCGTGTTTAACTCGCCCGACGTAAAGGCAACTGTGCATCAACCGAATTCTCTTGGAAGTGTTGCAGGGCGTTGTGGGCGCTGACCACGCCGTCTTCATGAAAGCCATAGCGCCAATAGGCGCCGCAATAGTAGGTACGGTGCGCACCGTTGATTGCGATCTGCCGATCTTGAGCAGCGACGCCGTCGCGGGTATAGATAGGATGCGCATAACGCAAACGTTTAATCACCCGATCCGGATCAATGCGGCCATTGTCATTGAGCGTCACGCAAAAAGCCTCCGGCGCGTTGAGACCTTGCAAGATATTCATGTTGTAGGTCAACGAAACATGGGCTTCGTCGTCACGTGGGATGTGATAGTTCCACGCGGCCCACGCCAGGCGTTTGCGCGGCAATACCGAGGCGTCGGTATGCAATACCGCATCATTCATCTGGTAAGGAATCGCGCCCAAGACCTCACGTTCTAATGGCGATGGGTCGGCCAATAGACGCAGTGCTTGATCACTGTGGGTGGCAACAAATGCGTAATCAAAATATTCGGATTCGCCGTTAGCCACTTCGACAATGACCCGATCCGGAAGCCGGCGCAGCCCAACCACCGGTGTGCGCAACCGAATACGTCTGCGAAATGGGTCTATTAGTCTCTCGATATAGCTGTTAGAACCGCCTTTGATCACACGCCACTGCGGCCGGTCATTGACCGTCAGCATGCCGTGATTATTCAGAAAACGCACAAAGTATTGCGCGGGAAAATCGAGCATTCTTCCCGGATCGGTAGACCAAATCGCCGCGCCCATGGGCACTAAGTATTGATCGATAAATGTTTGGCGGTAATGCTCCTGCCCGAGATATTGACCCAAAGTCAGGGTGTCATCGTCACGCAGCAGCAGGGATGGTGCCTCACGATTGAAGCGCAGGATATCGCGCAGCATGTTGTGAAAGCGGATTGATACGAGGTTTTTACGCTGGGCAAACAGCGTATTCAACGTGGTGCCGTTGTATTCCAAACCGGTGCCCTCGCACTTGACGCTAAAGCTCATCTCACTGGTTTGTTCAGCAACACTCAACTCACGCAGTAACTGAACGAAGTTAGGATAAGTTCGGTGATTGAACACGATAAACCCGGTATCAACCGCATAGTGATTACCATGCAGCTCGATGTCGTGTGTATGGGTATGTCCGCCGACGTAATCGTTGGCTTCGAAAACCGTAATGTCATGGTCTCGATGCAAGGCACGCGCTACAATGTTACCTGCGATTCCGGTTCCGATGATGGCGATTTTCATGACCAGGCCCGGGGAGCATTTATCGCGGTCACGCCACTGCTCGCGACGATCCGTTTTGGAGCGGTTTGAAGATCCCAGATCAGTCCGAGCGCGGCTAGCGCGCACAAGCCATAATAAGTTAGATCGATTTCCCATGGGCGAAAGCCCTGCCGTGCGGAACCCGGGTAGTGATGGTGATTGTTGTGCCAGCCTTCGCCAAAGGTGAGTAGCGCCAGCCACCAACTGTTCCCGCTGTCATCACGATTGGCATAACGCCGTTTGCCAACGACATGGGCCAGCGAGTTAACACAAAAGGTGACGTGATAGACCGCGAGCGTGGAAATGACAAAGCCCCATACCAAGAGCTGCGCGCCATTGGTGTTTAAAGCCGGTGCCGTAATCGCCAACCATTCGCCTGTGATATACAGCAGCGCTCCCACTACGGCCGGCACCAGCACGTCGAATCGGTCTAGAAACCGAAGTTCCGGATAACGTGCCAGGTCGCTGACCAGACTAAATTTTGTGGAAAAATTCTCGCGTGATAGAAACCACCCCATGTGACTCCACAAAAAGCCGTGCTGTCGCGGTGAATGTGGATCGTTGGCTTGGTCCGAGTAGCGGTGGTGATGGCGGTGGTGCGACGCCCACCACAACGGCCCACGTTGAATGGCGCTGGCGCCGAGCACGGCAAACACGAATTGCATCGCGCGCGAGGTTTTGAACGCACGATGGGAAAAATAGCGATGATAAAATCCGGTAACGGCGAACATGCGGAGTACGTATAAGGCGACGGCAACAAATACTGCCGTGGGGCTGCCGCCGACCCAAAAAACCAAACCGGCGGCCGCATGCAATAGCAAAAACGGAATGGTGCGAAGCCAATCGACGCGGTGGTTTCCTAATCCGTCAGCAGGCAGGTCGTCCACCGCGTGGCTGTCAAACCAACGCCATATGCTGCGCGCTAAACTCACGATGACGTTTGTTGCCAGCGCTGTGGTACTTTTTGCAGTTTGCGGATGTCGTAACCGGCGCCCGCAATCAGACTCACCAACCGTTGGTATTCACTGTCCCCAAGGTTTGGATCACGCGCCATGATCCAAACATAATCACGTCGCAATCGCCCAATGATGGTTACCGAATAATCCGGCGCCAGGTACATGACCCGATAGTCGGCCTTAAACGGCCAGAAGAACTGTACCCCCCACACCGCGTTGCTTGTGGTATCTTCGACATAGCCAGTGGAGTGATAGCGTTTCAACTTACCGTTGAAACCCCCATCGCGGAAACTGAAAGTGGTCTCGATGGCACCATTATCCGCCAGCCGATAGGACTCAACGGCGTTATGTGCCCGTCGCTCTACATAAGTCGGAATGGCCGCGATGACATACCAATCCCCCATAAAGCGAGATAGCTCCAAGCGCTCGACGGTTGGCAGAGGCGGTTGGGAAATACTCTGACACCCGGCCATGACCAGACTAAGAGACAACAATAGAAAGACTCGACGCATTAGGGGATGTAAGGTCAGTTACTGAATCAGATAGTGCAGACGGCGTCCGTTGGATGGCGATTCCAAGGCCAGCCATTCACGTTGCGGGGAATATCAAAGATCAATCGTCAACTCGTCCGCAGTGAGCCGATACCGACGCGCCGGCGTGGCTTTCCCTTTCACCTGAACCTGATCCGATCCAAGGTCTTTGATTTCAACATCCAAGTATTCACCGGTTTGGGCATTTAGGAGTTTGTCGGCACTAAGAAATGATGCATCCCAATAGGCGAAACTTTTCACGCAACCAGAAACGTTGGTTTTCTCGCTAAGCGATTCAACGATAATCCTCTCATCGCGTTTCTTCGCGTCGACCTTAAACAACTCACCATTGTCGTCGGTGCGCGATTCGAGCCCTTGTAAACAACCACCACTCCAAATTTCGCGGTTATTATGTTGGTATCGATACGCATTGAAAAACAAAAACTTGACGTTGAACTGCGCATCGATGACAACTGAACGTCGGTCCTCGTTATCCGTGATCTGAAAGTTGTGATAGCCAATCTCTTTATTATCCAGGAAAACGGTAAACCGCCATTGCTGCGCAGGTTCAGTGCTGGCTTGCGTTGCGCCGAGAAACAAAAAAGATAACGCAACAAAAACATATTTTTTCATTATGCGGTCTCCGAATGTGTCTTTGCAGGCGGTTTAGGCGGTCCGGGAATGAAAGCATTGGTGCGTTCGCGATACTGGCGATAGGCCGGACGTCGTTCATCGATATCCTTTTCGAGTAGCGCTACCCCGGACACTTTGAGCAACAGGAAAGTGATCAGCACTGGCGCGAAAATAGTCCACCAGCCGCCGCCGCCGACCGCAATAAGATAGAATCCCCACCACACACACGCCTCGCCAAAGTAGTTTGGGTGCCTTGTGTATCGCCACAAACCCCGGTCCATGACTTTGCCGCTGTTACCCGGCTCCGATTTAAAGCGTGCCAGCTGCCAATCGCCGACCCCCTGAAAGATCATGCCGACTATCCAAAAGCCGATACCGGCGATGTCCCACGGCCCCACCGGATTCGATCCACTCACGGCAACCAGCAACGGCGTAGCAATCAACCAAGCGAGCACCGCCTGCAAACCGAACACGATATATAGACTTTTATATTCAAAGTTAGGCTCGTTGTTACGGCGTATCGCTTGGTAGCGCGGGTCTTCCGCCTCGCCCCAGTTGCGCCAGGTGATGTGTATGCACAGACGTAGCGACCAGATCAGTAACAGTACCGACACCAACGACAGGCGCGTACCGATATCGGTGCAAAGCCAAATGTACATAGTCGTGGCCAGCAGGAACATCAAAGACCAGAGACTGTCGACGATGCTGACATCGTGCTTGACCAAACTGATCAACCAGGACATCAGAGCAAACACCAACAATGCGGCCAGTGCCCAAAACCATGCGACCAAATCAAACATAACCCGCCTCGTTCACTTGTTTTGGGCGCACTGTGCCGTTAAAACGGTTCGCCACCAGCAGCAGTAATGGCATGGCTAACGCCCACACAACACCGACGGCGGCCAGCGCGTTCACCGGTTCTGTTAGAGTCAGCGCCCCCAATCTCGCGCCCGCGTAATACGCCAGAGGCCCGCCGACAGCACCGAACACGACCGCTAGCAGCGACGAGATTTTCAACCAGTTCATGGATACGTTGAGGGTGGTGGCGAAGATCATCCACAGCGCCACCATCCAGTGCGGCGCGGCCCCGGGGACCAATGTTCCATAAGTGAACTCGAGCCAACCCCCGCGCAGCAAGATTGTATCGGCGATAAAGCCAAATACAGCGGCGAATAGAATCAACAGCCCTTCGTTTCGCACTTGCGGAGCAAGATACAGATGTATTGCTACCACCACCAGGGCGATAGCAGTTCCTATCCACGGCATCCCATACGCGGCACCCAACACACATGCAAACCAACCGATTTGAAACAGGGCAATATTGAGCCAAATGTTCATGCTACCGGTCGCTCGAATAGATAGTGACTGACCCACCATTGTTGGCCGTTGTCGTAGCCGAATAACTCGGCGCAGGCCATGAAAAAGAGTCGCCAGCGCATCCACCACACGCCAGCCTGTTCGCGACCGTAAGTAGACTCGAGGATCGGCCAGATCTTTTCGCGGTGCTTATCCATATTGGCCAGCCACGCATTTGCCGTCCTCTGATAATGGGTGCCATCCCAGCGCCAACGTCGCTTCAAACTAAGTTGCCGTTGGAACCATAACGGCAGATCGTCGCTCGGCATCATTCCGCCGCTGAAGAAATACCGGCTCATCCAATCCTGGGGCCCGTTGTCCAAGAACGCATAAGGCACCGCACGATGGCAAAATACATGCATAAAGAACCGGCCACCAGGGACCAACCAGTCATGGATTCGGTCGAACAACAGACGCCAGTTACGCATGTGTTCAAACATCTCCACCGATACAACGCGATCAAACCGTTGATCCGTTTGAAAACAGTTCATGTCGCAAGTAATGACGTCTAGATTATTAAATCCACGTTGTTGTGCCTGGCTGCGTATGAACTCGCGTTGAGACTCTGAGTTTGAAACCGCGGTTATTCGGCTTGAGGGATAGTGTTGCGCCATCCATAAGGTCAGCGAACCCCACCCGCAACCGAGTTCAAGAATCGATTGCCCGTCGATAATCGCCGCGCGCTGGCAGGTAACTTCCAACGCCAGCGCTTCCGCCTGGGACAGATCAGTAACATCGTCGGCCCATACGCAACTGCTATATTTACGATGTGCACCGAGCACATGAGCGAAGAACTCCGCCGGTACTTCATAATGCTGCTCGTTGGCCTTTTCCGGTACCAAAGCAATAGGGGCGCTGTCCATGTCATCGATAAAGCTGGCTTGGGCAACACCCATCGCATCACAATCGTTTGCTCTAATTTCCTCCAGACGCTCGCGGACCAGTCGCCGGATACCGGCGCGAACAAATGCGTCCGGCATTCGGCCTTGCTCAGTCCAATCAACGGCTAGTTGGGTGGCAGCACTCATCTATACTTACTAACTGGTATTGGATTGAATGGTTTACGACTTGACCAGGGGCGCCGATAGGATGTCACCCATCAACTCCAAACCCACGATGAGTTCGGTACCGAGTGCATGGACACCGGCCCTTTCGATCGAATCGCGATAACGAACCGAGGTTTGACCACCCATAAAAACGGGCACGCTGATGGTCTTCACAAGTTTCGGCAAGGCACTACCTAGCGTGCCTGCTAGGGGCTCCACGGAACTCGACAACACCACTGCGTCGACGCGGGTATTTTGTACGACATGGGGTAATTGCTCCAACGGCATATCCGCACCGAGCATAACGACACGGTAACCACGATCGTGGGCCGCGAGTGCCATCAACAACAAACCAACCTCGTGATATTCACCTGGCAAACAGGCAACGAGAAGCCGCGGACCGTGCGCGTGATGGCGTCTGTGATGAAAACGGGCGCCGAGTTTGTTACGCATGTAAACGCCGAAAAAATGCTCTTCAGCGATACTACCCTCGTTCTTCTCCCAACGGTCTCCAAGCACGGTGAGAAGTGGCATGAGGAGTTGTTTAGTCACAACGTCCACCGGGTAAAGGGCCATCGCCTCTTGGTACACCCCATCTAGTTTGGCCTCGTCAAATTGGCTGATCGCGGCGACCATCCCATCCAGGTAACTCAGCCAAACACCTGTACTGTCAGACTCCGCTACCTCACCGCTTCCCGGTGACAGCGCCACACGGACTTGGCTAATGGGGATACCCTGCTCAATCAAACGCAGAATCTGACGGATCATTTCGACATCTCCTGGCTTGTACATCCGGTGGCCTTTGGGGGTGCGCTTCGGTTTGACTAATCCGTAGCGACGCTCCCAGGCCCGAAGTGTCACCGCATTCACGCCGGTGAGTCCCGACACGGTGCCAATTGGGTAGTACCCTGCTTCAACCATCATATGTTGACTTGTCGTATCCATATACATAACTTATACTTCTTTTGTATAAGTCTTGTCAACATACTACCGATAAGCACAGCAAGTGTTTTACTGTGGGTTGGAGCCGAAATTAACAATTGTTTCTCAATGAGACCCGACGAAGACATTAAGAATGATGTCATTCAAAAAAACGACCTCGAGACCCGGTTACACTATTCCAGTGGGTATCAGCGGCTGCCTTTTGGGTGACGAGGTCCGTCACGATGGAGGACATCGCCGGTCTAAATTATGTCTCGGGACATTCAGCGACTTTTTTGAATACAGGCGTTTCTGCCCGGAAGTCGCGGCCGGGTTCGGTACCCCGAGACCGACCATGCGATTGGTTGGTGATCCCGGAAATCCTCGCTTGCGGCTTTCAGACCATTCGGGAGAGGACCTGACAGATCAGGTGGTTTCGGGCTTCTCAGGTCAACTGGAAACCTGGTCCCATCTGGATGGTTATATTCTGATGAAGAATTCCCCCAGTTGCGGCATGACGGGTATCAAAATATATCGGGAGAACGGTTATCCGCTTGAACAACGGGGTCGCGGTCTTTTTGCTGAGGCATTACTCAAGAAATATCCGTTTCTGCCGGTTGAAGAAGAGGGAAGATTGAATGATCATGTGCTGCGCGAAAATTTCGTAATGCGTGTCTATGTTCACTATAACTTCCGCCACGAAGTCCGTAGACAACCCAGCTATCACAACCTTTTACAATTTCATAGCAGTTATAAATACTTGCTGATGGCACATAATCAACAGGCGTATAGAGAGTTGGGCCAGTTGCTGGCCGTGTCCGGTAAAGAGCCGTTACCCGAGTTATTGGATGAATATCAATTCCGCTTTACGAAGGCGGTCAGTAAACCCGCCAAAAGAGGTTCTCAATCTAATGCCATGCAACATATTCTGGGTTACTTGAGCCGGACGGTATCCAGTGAGGAACGTCTGGGTATTCTGGATGTGATTGCGCAATATCATCGCGCCGAGGTAAATCTGGCCACCCCTCTTACCTTGTTGAATCACTACATCCAGAGGGCCGGAAACGATTATGTACGCGCGCAGCGCTATCTCGAACCATATCCCGCTGCCATGGGGTTAAGAAACCAGGTATGACTACACCTACTATTATGTGGTTTCGTCAAGACCTGCGGCTTGCCGACAATCCCGCGCTCCACGCGGCCTGCAAAAGAGGTGCAATCATTCCGGTTTACATCCTGGACGATATTGGTGCGGCAGAATGGAAGATGGGGGGCGCCAGCCGCTGGTGGTTGCATCACTCTCTGACATCGTTACAGCATTCCCTGGACGGTTGTCTGAATCTCTATCTGGGAGATCCTTTGACTGTGCTCACCCAGCTCGCGGAAGAAACTCAAGCACAGGCTGTGTTCTGGAATCGCTGTTATGAGCCCTGGCGCATTTCGCGGGATTCTCATATCAAGTCGAGACTCAGCGAAGCCGGGGTTGATGTGCAGAGTTTTAACGGCTCGCTTTTGTGGGAACCTTGGGAAGTATTAAAGCAAGATGGTTCGCCGTACAAAGTGTTTACCCCCTACTATCGTAACGGTTGCCTTAAACGGTCAACGCCACGCGCGCCTCTGCCCGAGCCATGCAATATGGATCTCGCCGCAAAGCGCCACGATTCATTGTTGGTTGATGAGCTGGGCCTGTTGCCTGACCTTCGCTGGGATAAAAAGCTGGAGGGGCACTGGACAATCGGCGAAGCCGGGGCCAAGGACCGTCTTGATCGATTCATCTCGCAAGGCATTGAAGATTATAAAGCCGGGCGCAATTTCCCGGATAAACCCTACGTATCCCGATTATCGCCCGCGCTGCACTTCGGTGAGATTTCTCCAAACAGTGCCTGGCATGCCTCTGCCGAAGCAGCGGTGCTTCTGGGGCGCGAAAACGATCTGGATACTTTTCATAGTGAGCTCGGGTGGCGCGAGTTCTCCTACTATCTTCTCTATCATTTCCCAAAGTTGCCAACAGCCAATTTACAATCCAGGTTCGATCGGTTTCCATGGGTAAACCAGTCAAATTCATCACTTGAAGCATGGCAAAACGGGATGACGGGTTATCCCATCGTCGATGCTGGCATGCGCGAGTTGTGGGAGACGGGATACATGCATAACCGAGTACGCATGATCGTCGGCTCCTTTCTGGTTAAGAATTTACGGATTCACTGGCGCCAAGGAGCAAACTGGTTCTGGGATTGTCTGGCGGATGCTGATCTAGCCAGCAACAGCGCGAGTTGGCAATGGATAGCGGGTTGCGGGGCTGATGCCGCACCCTTTTTTCGGATCTTTAACCCGGTTACCCAGAGCCGGAAGTTTGATGCCGACGGCAACTACATCCGCCGTTATATTCCCGAACTCGCCGCACTGCCCGCGAAATATAGTCATGCGCCGTGGGAAACACCGGCAGATATTCTTGATAATGCAGGTATTACCCTGGGCAAAGATTATCCAAAGCCGATTGTTGATCTAATAGCCTCTCGGCAGTGGGCGTTGCAAGCCTTCAAGTCAACCAAGGAAAACGGTTCGCGCAAACTACCTGCAGACGACACCGGCGTTCTCGAGGTGCCCCAGCTTTGAGACAACACAATGCTCGACTCGACCCGATCAAGGCGCTACTCATTCTGAACCGCTACAAAGACAGTGGGATGTCGGTGGTTGGCTCGGTCGAAACTAATTGAGTGGGAATGCGCGGGCACACCACAACGTATCTCAAGCCCAGACGGAATATCCTTGGCCTCGCCGTTTTCGTAATCCTGTGCCTCGCGGTCTCCGCCATCGGCGGCGCCATCACGGTGACGAGCGTCGACACCTGGTATCAAGCGCTCCACAAACCACCCTTCAATCCGCCTGATTGGGTCTTCGCGCCGGTATGGACCACTCTCTACATCTTGATGGCGATCGCCGGTTGGCGTGTATGGCGTCATACGCAATCCGAGACGCGGCACAGGGCGCTTGCCGTTTTCGTCGTGCAACTCGGGCTGAACCTCGGTTGGTCGTTCCTGTTCTTCGGGCTCCAGCTAATTGGTATGGCGTTGCTTGAGATCGTTATCTTGCTCCTCGTTATCATCGCAAACACCGTTCTGTTCTGGCGCATCGACCGATTGGCAGGCGCACTGTTTGCGCCTTATGTATTTTGGGTCGCCTATGCAACGGTGCTCAACATCTCGCTTTGGCTGCTCAACTGAACTTAGCGATAGAAACCGAGTTCGGAGACCGCGAGGTCGGCATGAAAGGCGCGCCCAATGGCGACCAACCCGATACGCCGAAGCCGGGTGATATCCAAGGGCACTTCGAGCCGATGGGGCGTGAATGTCTCGAAAGCGAGATCGATCGTGTCCCAGTCCGCACCGGCAGTGAAATGCGCCCGGTAGGACTGCCAAGGTCGGACATTGTCCGGCGTGCGCAGGTGAACCGAGTATTCCTCGCCACTGCCCCTGACGCTGAGGCGCACCCCCGTGTACTCGGAGGCATCGAGCTTATCACCCGCGGACGCGAGGTCGAGTGCTGCTTGGATGAACCCGCCCTCATTTTCGAGACGGACCTCACCGGTGAGACGCAAGCTAGGACGGCCGTCGATCACGTCGCGGGTGACGGAGACTGCGGAGATCCCGCCCATGACCTGGTCGCTGACAGCACGCCAACGCGTGCCCAGCTTCGAGATCAAATCCGTTTCCGTAAAATCGTCGATCAACATGTAACCAATTTGCATACGGATATCGATGTCTCAGTAATTTTCTGAATCAATTAGAAACCACCGGTTTGCGGTTTCCATTATCTCAATAATCGAGCATTTATGAATAGATAGATCGAAGAAAAGCGCTTCCACGTCGAGGTATAGTTGTCCACCGATTTTTTAATGCGGAAGTTTGGTTAAATTTGCTTACAGAGACGGTAACTACCTGGCAGATGCAATTCAACAAGCCGTAGTCAGTATTACTTAGAGTAGGACCGAAAAACTATATTGAGTATTTCGGTGGCTATCGTGTGTTGTGATTCAAGTACCTAAGTCGGTTCGCACTTGATAGTCGACTATCGATCCCAAGCAGCCATGCCCCGAATCCAGTGTCAGCAAGATTCGTTCTGTGACACCAGAGCTGCTACTCTCTACATCGGCCTGGTTTAATGCGAGTTCGCGACACCCAAGCTTTGGCGATGTTGGTTGTGGAATGATAACCGCGGTAATAAGAAACTTTCTCGGATCATCTCGATGCAAATTGGAAATCTTGATCACGTCAACGTACGCACCACTCAACTCGATTCCATGATCGATTGGTACACGAAAGTTTTAGGATTGCGCAGCGGAGATCGCCCGAACTTTCCGTTCCCTGGTGCCTGGATGTATGCGGGCAATACAGCGGCCGTGCATCTGGTCGGTGTTGACGGCGCGCCCCGCACCGGATCAGAGGTTGACCTGAAACTTGAGCATTTTGCCTTCGCTGCAACTGGCCGTAACGAATTTGAGGCGAAATTGCGGAAGATGGGCATTCAGTACCGTCGCGTTGAGATTCCCACGATCAACCTTATCCAGATCAATCTATCGGACCTAGACGGGAATCACATCCACATCGATTTTCCGGCAGATGAGTGACCGCTTTGGTTGCGGGTTAAGGTCAGACTATAGTGAAGGAAAGCTGCCATTCGGCATGGCCGTGAGGCTCGGTTGACATTCCATACCACATTGCTCGAGTTGTCCCCCACCGAGGCGACTGGAATTGACCCAAATGTCGCGACCCACGGCGTAGCTCCTGATATCGGGTGAAATTCGCCGTCTTCTCTAAGTCTTCATGCGCTGATCCAAATGTTGACTGCCCCATGCTTGTAGAGCATGAATCACAGGTGCCGTTGTCTTGCCGTATGCAGTCATCGAATATTCTACTTTTGGTGACACTTCAGGATAGGCTTTTCTTGAAATCAAGTTGTCTGTTTCAAGTTCACGAAGCTGTTTTGTTAGCATTCTCTGGGTTATTTCTGGCATCAAACGGCGTAGCTCGTTAAAGCGAACGGTCTCTGATAGTAGGTGGTGAAGAAGAACGCCTTTCCACTTTCCTCCAACGGCTTCTAACGTCACTTCAATGGGACAACCCAAGTTGCAATCATATCGAGTATGAGCCAGAAATCGTTTCCATTAGTATACAAAGTGATGCTACATATAAAAAAGTTCGTACTTACATCGTTTGATTATTTAGCATATTCTCGCAACATCTTAACAGCACCAAGGTAGATTGATGTGAGCAATAAATTGATCATCGTGGCGAGAATAGAAGCTAACCCTGACAAGATCGAATTGGTTAAAACAGAACTTCTAAAGCTGATTGAGCCGACGTTGAAAGAGGCCGGTTGTATTCAGTATGACCTACATCAGGACAATGAAAATCCAGCAGTATTTGTCTTTTATGAAAATTGGGAAAGCCGTCGGCTTTGGCAGGCGCACATGAACAACACTCACCTGGCCGAGTACATGGAGGCAACAGCAGGTGCGGTAGCCTCTTTTTCATTAAATGAAATGACGAAGTTCTAAAAAAACCTAACGGGGCGTTGGACAGTCAGCCCCAGCGCCAGACGATTGCGCCTTTTGTCGGTGCAGAGGATATATTTGAAAGGCCAAAGCGCCCTACGTCGCCGCATCCGGTATGCGTTCGGGTTTTCGTCAAGAAAATACAAACAACCCCGCGGCATGAAATCAACTTGGTCCTCAAATGAGCCCACGAGGTATTGAAACGACAAAAGTACATGATCTCCACAAGAAGTAGTCCAAGGATCCGAAATATCGAAAAGTGGACGAGGGTTTAGAGGAGGAATTTGCGATGGCTAAGGCGATTATTGAGGCTCGCACCCGAGTTGGCCCGACCCAGGCGCAGCTCGCCAAGCGTATGAAGACTACGCAATCGGTCATCGCATGTTTGGAGTCAGGCAAGAGCAAGCCATTGACAACGACACTACAAAATCTTGTGAGTGCGACCGGCACACTGCTAGCGATACGGCTTGCGCCCGAGTAAAGGCGCAAGTAATGAAGCGAGCAGGTGACCAGGCGTTGGTGGGCAGCATCGATGACGCAGGGGCTGGACAGCCGTAAGCGTTCTTCGTCCTACACCCCGTTGCGACGTCCGCGCCGGGAAAACATTTCCTTACGACGAACGTGACGACCCCAGCCTTCCTGGATATTCAGGTATCGGGTGACGGTTTAGATCGAGGTTGTGTTACGGTATCAGCAACCTCACAAGTGATACAGACATGAGTGCACCGATGAACGTTCTGTTTATTACTGCGGATCAGTGGCGCGGGGATTCTCTCTCAGCAATGGGTCATCCGTGCCTGCAGACCC
Source organism: Gammaproteobacteria bacterium (assembly GCA_029862885.1). Classification (GTDB taxonomy): domain Bacteria; phylum Pseudomonadota; class Gammaproteobacteria; order Arenicellales; family JAOTWM01; genus JAOTWM01. Next base: position 8,417 of record JAOTWM010000034.1, on the reverse strand, counting down.
CAAACCTGGATCGTCTCGCGGCTGACGGGATATTGTTCAGGCAGCACTTCGCTCAGGCAACACCTTGTGGGCCCAGTCGCGCAAGTCTCTACACGGGGTTGTATTTGCAGAACCATCGCTCGGTGGTCAATGGCACTCCTTTGGATGCCCGCCACTCGAATGTCGCCCTGGAGGCCCGCAAGGCCGGCTACGAACCGGCTCTATTCGGCTACACGGACGTGAGCGCTGATCCACGGCAGCACGCACCCGAGGATCCTGCGCTGCGAACATACAGCAGCGTACTGCCGGGGATGATACCGGTGGTGCAGGTTGACGACCACGCCCTGCCGTGGATTGCGCATCTCAAAGCCAAAGGATATACGGGGACCGACGGGTTTTTGGAGGTGTACAAACCCAAGGATATCGGTGCCGAAGCCAGTCATCGTGGTCTCACATTTGCACCTGCGAGGTATAGCGTCGAGGATAGCTACAGCGCATTTCTCACTGACGAACTCATCAAGTATCTCTCCGTGCGCGTCGACCGGCCGTGGTTCGCGCATCTGTCTTACCTTGCTCCGCACCCACCATTCGTAGTACCGGAACCGTACCACGCTATGTACGATCCCGCTGACGTACCCAGACCGGTACGCGCAGCCACGGTGGAGCGCGAAGCCGCCCAGCACCCGTATCTGGACTATTCCCTCCACAACCAGACCGGCTGGGGCATCCGCTACGATCACAAATCAAAGAACAATCTCAAATTAACTGATACCGACGTGCTACAGGCGCGCGCAACCTATTACGGGATGATCAGCGAGGTGGATTTCCATATCGGTCGCCTGCTGTCGTATCTCAAAGAAACCGGTGTTTATGATAATACCCTGGTGATATTCACCACCGACCATGGAGAGCAACTCGGCGATCACTGGCAGTTCGCGAAGTACGCCTACTTCGAGCAGTCGTTTCATATTCCGCTGATAGTTCGCGACCCTAGGGCATTAGCGCAACACGCTCGCGGCAGGCGGGTGGACGCGTTCACAGAAAACGTGGATATCATGCCGACCATTCTTGATTACCTCGGAGTCGCAATACCGACGCAGTGCGATGGCGAAGTGTTGGCGCCATTGTGTTGTGGGGAAACACCCTCCAACTGGAGGACCGAGGCGCACTGGGAGTTTGACTTCCGTCACACAATCGATGCCAACGGCAACAGCAGCCTTGGCCTCAAACCTGATCAGTGCGCGGTAAGCGTTATCCGCGGCGAACGCTACAAATACATTCACTTCACGGCGTTGCCACCTCTGCTTTTCGACCTGGTGGAGGATCCGGGCGAGTTCAGAAACCTTGCTGAAGATCCAGCTTTCCGGTCAATAACGCTTGAATATGCCCAGAAGATGTTGAGTTGGCGAATGAATCACGACGAGCGGGTGCTCACGAACACGCTTATCACACCCGCGGGCGTAGTAGAACGCTTGATGCCACGAAGATAATCACAGGGCTGGGATTTAGCGGCTCGGTGAATCTTCCGGTGGTTGTGATCCACCGCCCTGCCTCGCCGCTTTCGGATGGTCGGCTGCACCTTTGAGCTCGAGCTCGCCGGCGAAGTGACACGCTACATAGTGGTCGGGTCCCATTGGCGACAGCACCGGCGCTTTGGTTGTGCAGACGTCCTGCGCGAAGCGGCAGCGCGTTCGGAAGCGGCAGCCCAATGGTGGGTCGGCGGGGTTCGGACGCTCGCCCTCGAGCTGGACCGGGCGCGTCGGCTGGTCGGGATCGCCTTGCAACAACCGTGCTCAAGCGTCCATCCGATCCAGTGGGAAGATTGGTCTCGGCACATTCCAGTGGGGCAACCGTTCGTAGTGCGAGTGTACAGTACACGAAGCGGATACGTTATTTGAGGAAGCTGTCGTACTGGCGTTTTATGACGCCATAGCATGAGCAAGTGGCCGCACGCATGCCAGGTTGATTCAGAATCTCGATGCGTCCGCGATGGTAGTCGATCATGTTCTGCTTGTGGAAGCCGCTCGCTGCCGCGGTGACGCTGCTGCGCCGCACTCCGAGCATACGCGCGATCGATTCCTGTGTCGCGCAGAATTCACTTGACCCTACCCTGTCCTGTGTCATCAGCAACCACCGAGCGAGGCGCTCCTCGATGTTATGGAATCGGCTGCAAACGCCCGATTGCGCGATCTGCATAACCAGTGCATGAATTGACTTGTGGAGCAGGCCCTGCAGGCCGCCACGCCGGTTGGCGCGCATTGTCAGCACATTCACATCCAATCGCATGGCGGTGCCGGCGTCGCGAACTATCGACAGATTGGATGACCGTAAGCCGCCCAGGTAGACGGCAAGTCCGACTGCACCTTCGTTGCCTTCCATCGCCACCTCCACCGCTCGCCGCTCTTCTACACCGAATAGTAACGACACCACGGCATCATTGGGAAAATAGATGTATCTGACGACGTCGCCTGGCGCGTAGAGCACCGCGTTCGTACGCAGTGTAATCAGTTCGAGACTCGGCTGCAGCCGTCGGTACTCCGCCTTTCCCAGCATAGATAAAATTCGGTTTCTGGCGGGAACATGGCTTAAGGTGGGCATCGGCGCTAGCTCACATGTCGCACGAAGGTTTGGGATTCAGGAGAAAGTCGGCGGGACGATCGTCCGCCCTTATCCGAACGCGCGGAAAACTCATTCGGGCACACCTCGCCTTTCGAACCGGTCACTCCAATCGTTACCTGCATCGCGGGAACGTCACACACCAAGGAAAAATCGGGCATAAACAATATCACGCCCGCGGATCGCCGTCCGCGCGCTAGCGCACATTGCGGCCGCTGTTAGTTACTCGACCGGGATGGAAGGATTCATCTGGTAGGTGAGCAGCCGGTCAGTTTCGGTCTTGACAACCTGGTAGCATTCACAAACCGTGGACTCCAGACCGGGGCGATCGGCGATGGTGATATGGCCGCGCTTATAATGGATTAGCCCAGCCTGCCGGAGGCGATGTGCCGCAACGGAGACGCCTTCCCGGCGAACGCCAAGCATGTTGGCGATCAGCTCTTGGGTCATGACCAACTCATTCGACTCGAGTCGATCGTGGCTCAACAAGAGCCAGCGGCACAGTTGCTGCTCGACGGAGTGCAACCGATTGCAGACTGCGGTCTGCGACATCTGAGTGAGCAGCGCTTGCGTGTAAAGCAACAACAGTCGATGCAACTCGCCGACGCGCCTGAACTCCTCGCGAAAGTGTTTCAACTCCAATCGAATGGCGTTGCCCGCACTCTGAACCACGGCCCGATTGGGGGTCGTATCGCCACCCATGAATACAGCGATGCCGACCACTCCATCATAGCCGACGACACCCATCTCGGCGGAAGTACCGTTCTCCATCATATAGAGCAGCGAAACGATTGCGGTCGTGGGGAAGTAGACGTGTGATAGAGTATCATTCGCCTCGTAAATCACCGTGCCAAGGGCTAGCGAGACCGATTCCATATCTGGCTCAAGACGTTTGTACACGTCTGCGGGAAGCGCCGCCAGCAGGCGATTATGATCCACAGTACAGGGTATATGCTTGGGCATCAATCCGCCATCTCCCCCGTGTTGTGGCCTAATCTTCGTAATTGGTACAGCTTGTGTTTGCTATATCCCATACGCGATGGGTTCGATGTTGGATCAACGACTATGTTACAGGATATGTGCGCTACCGGACATAGTTGATGCTGTTCTGTAGTGATCTGCGCCCTGACGTGAAGACAGCCACCTAGCCCGGATAATTAATGAAGGGTTCGGATTTCCCCTGAATCCGAACAGGACAAACCGTGCCGAGGCCAAATGGCCCAATAGGCGACTTAAACTGTTCAAATATGGCGAAGATTTTTGGTGCATAGTCCGCCTTCGTGAAATATCCGGGCTAGTGCGGCGGGGCACGACTGTCCAGGTCTTTCCGCAATGTACGCTGGCGTACAGACGACAATCGGTGGCCATGATACAAAGAAAAATGAGATCGGGAATCCCCTCGATCCGCACGAAGAGGCATATTAAGATGACTAACAATAAACGATCTTGGTCGCCACCGCAGATCATATGGAGTGCGATCATAGCGACCGTAGTCTGGAGTGCCGCCGGATTTAACTGGTTCGGCCCCGGATTCAATTGGATGACGCAGGGCGTTGCCATGAAAATGTCAACGAACGCCGTGACGGAAAACTTAGCCACGATCTGCGTTGCGCAAGCCCACAGCGCACTCGATGCAGAGGCAACGCTCAAGGAATTTGCGGGGCTATCGACCTATAAGCAGCCGACATTCGTAGAAACATCGGGTTGGGCGACCATGCCCGGCGGTGACTCAGCGACGAGCGGTGTTGCTAAGCTGTGCGCAACCAAACTACGAACCTAGTCTAGCTACAATTCTCGGTCGGGGCCGGATTGAACCACGCACAAAGGCAGTGGACTGACTACCGTGCCACTGCCGACGTGCTAACCGAGCCGGACCCGGCGTCTTCCGTTGAACCATTCAACCATACAAACCAAATGATAAATCTTGACAGAAAGGGAAGTGGGCCCACAACACGAGTCTACGCGGACATGGTGGCCGATCAATTTCACTATGGACACATCGAGTTTTTGAGGCAGGTCAGCAGCATGGGGGACTATGTGTTGGTAGGAATTAATGCTGATGATGTTGCACAAGTCTACAAACGCAGACCAACTCAGACAATGGAACAACGTATCGCGTCTGTTCTTGCCTGTCGGTATGTGGACGAGGTGATTCCTAACGCACCGTGGTTGTTCGACCCGACGTGGATCGAGAAGTACGACATCGGTTTAGTGGTACATGGAGACGACTACTCTGATGAACGGCAACGGGAAATGTACAAGGTCCCCATCGAAAGAGGCATATTCCGGACGGTTCCGTATACAAAAGGTATCTCAACCACGGAAATTATTCGCCTGCGTAAACAGCAACAGATGGGCATGAACGCTGTTGATTCGACTGTACATTTGCCTGCTTGACTTACTGGTCAGAACAATGGATGAGGGGAGAGCTGCATTCACGTGTTGATTTCGCGTTCTTTATCGATCCAATGACGGTGAGAAAAATTAAAAAGAATCAAAGCAATGTTGAGCTAGACGACTCGACTCTGATTAGAACAGATCCCAGAGCAAATGCTTACATGTACTACTTGTTGGATATCTTTCACAAAATATCCAGCAAATTTAGTATCCGATATTGGGCAGAGTGTGGAACAGCGCTAGGTTACAAACGTCACGGTGGGATTATTCCTTGGGATGATGATATTGACATAGATATTCATCCTGATGACTTATCAAAGCTCTCTGGTATTGAGATAGAAGAGGAGTTCTGCAATTATGGTTGTGCCTTATATCCAATTTACTTTGGCTATAGAGTCTGTCCAATATCATTGCCAACTTTCGGCAAGTCTGTGAACAATAATACCACCAAGAATGTGGCGTACAATTGGCCTTTTCTGGACGTTTTTGCGACCGCTTTTTTCGACAAGACTAGTTCTGGAGTGAGAGATCACATCCGTTACAAGGATCAAGATGCGTTGAAATGGTGGCCGGATTATTATTTGACCAAAGAAGAGATCCAATTGAAACAAGTTGATTTTGGTCCCGAGAATATGAGAATTAAGATTTTTGTTCCAGGCAAACTAGATGATTATTTGATTAGAATATACGGTGATGACTATATGACAATTGCTTACCAAGAGCTGGATCATGCCAATAACCGACCAATTGAAAAAGTAATTTGCAAGGTAAGAGATAGAGAGCCAGGGCAAGCAATTCGCGCCGAAATTCCTTAATGCAGATACGCACGAGAACGAAGACAATCCCCTTCGGGAGAGCGTCCCTCCTTCGCGGTTTATATGAACCAATACCAGTAAGCGCGTCCAGCGTAGATACGGATGAACGCGATGAGCCCGTATTCTGAAGCACACACAGGCGCTGATAGAAATTGCGGTTGGAGGAACGCCGCTGAACGGGGTGACAGACCGTCACGCCATAGAACGAGGTGAAAATGAGGGAATGATAGTTGGTCAAGCGTAAACAACTACGCCAACGTGCGCGCAAGAGAGATTACCTTGTGGGTGTTCGGGCGAGATCTACACGAGGGCCTACAACCGTGGCGTTCGATGATTCCGCACGGATCATGCAGTCCTACAAGTCCGTCGTCGCCGACAACACGACCCTTGTCCTTTCAACAGACAGTGACCTCTCCAAATTTCTGAAGGGCATGGCCCCGGGTGGGGAAGTCTTTCTGGCTCGAGACCGAGGTAACAACTGATGGAGTTGAACTTTCCGAATCCAAGCCGCAGTTTCGATGCCGCGAAAAACCGCATCCGATTTTGGGGATATGACAGTGCGATGGAGATTTCATTTTTTGTGGAAGCGGACGCTCTCAAAAAGCTCTGTCCGGAGATGAGTAACGTCGAAGCCGGATTCCTCAAAGCATTCGATGCCGCAAGGACCCGAATCCATAAAGTTGCGAACAAGGCCTATGCGCGTCGCAGCAATGGTTCCCGCGCTTACATCTTGGCAGCGAAGGATTTTTGAGAATGTTGTAGGACCGATGCCGTATCCCGAACCGAATTTCTGCCGATTCTGAACGAGTTCTTTAACTGCATGGCGGGTGCGGTGATCGGCACGACGAAGAGGTGCTCCGTTTTATCGGCGACGCGGCCCCGGCAATCTTTCCCATAGATCAAGTGATTGTGGATAGCCATCAATATGGTGAGAACGAATGCGCCTGGGTACATCACGATTATCGCCCCACTATAGGAGCAAAGCATGAACGACGAACTAATCTTGGAATTGAAAAAGTATGTAATGAGCGACGTAGGAAGGTCGTACCACATAAACGAGGTTGGCAAAGAGCTTGTCGTGGCGTTTAACACATTGTCCGATATGCTTGTCTCTTACGGAGTCCACCCGAGACCTACAAATCTTCTACAGATGAACAACGCTATTGGTGACACGCTAGAATTGCTTGAAACTCTTGACCCGCTCGAAAAATTTCGAAACACAGATGCATTTATAAGGGTGGGACCCCTACATTAGAGGTAGACCCTGACTGCTGATGAACAAATATGTCAACTATTTTTCCGAGATAGTTCGGTTAGTAAAATGAAAGTTCATACTTGATACAAGACGAGCACCGGCGCATTCTCGATGAGCATGCCTGAGTCAGGTCCGCAGCACCGAAGCGAATGATAGATAAGATGGAAATTACGTCTTAAATCTGCACCGAAACCACGGTTCGGCGTGATGTAGGCGCCGCGAATCTATGCGCAGCGTGAAGACACAGGTACTCGTTCTCATATAACAAAAAACGCACAGCGCCTCCTAACAAGGATCGCGTCACTATCTGCCGTATCGTGCCTGCCTTGATGACCCGCCGAGCTCCACATCGAACGTTTAATGCCTTGCGTTCTTCACGGGTGGCCCGCACTCAGCTCATACCAGGCTCGAGGCGGTCGGTGCGCGGCCGTTCTATTGGGCCGTGCGGCGTCAGCTGAATACCGGTCAGGCTACGCTCGGCGTGAGCCATCCGGCGCGAAAGCAGCTTTTGGGCGTAGGCCAGCATGATTGTCGCGTGGCGCGGGTCGTCTGCCAGATTTCGCCGCTCGCCTGGGTCGGCGGCGAGGTCGTAGAAGGCTGCCGGCAGGCTGGGGAAATGGACGTATTTGTAGGCCGCATCACGAATTGCGGCGAAGCAGCAAAGGTCGAGTGGCATGCCGATCTCGTGCTCCGGCGCGCCGCTGCCGATTTCGTGGAAGTCCATCTCCCACACTGCGGCGTCGCGCCAGGCCGGCGGCTCGGTGCCAGCCAGGAAGTCACCGAGTGCGAAGCCGTCGCACTGCAACGGGACGGCGGCTCCGCACGCTTCGAGTATGGTCGGCATGACGTCGACCGACTCAGTGAATGCCTCAATGCGGTGGCCGCGCCGCCCTTGCGACCCGGAACCAGGTGGCCGGATGATAAGCGGGATGTGAAAGCTCTGGTCGAAGTAGGAAAGCTTGCCGAGCATCCAATGATCGCACATGTCCTCACCGTGATCGGTGGTGAAGATAATCAGCGTGTTCTCATAGTCACCGGTCTCGCGCAACGCGGCGAACAGTCGGCCAAGATTGTCGTCGACCTCACGCATCAGATAGTAATATGTAGCGCGGAGCTGGTGTCGCGCCGCCCTGTCGTCGGGGTGCAGCTCGGCCGTCAGGAGTTTCTTGTGTAGGTGATGGCGCATCATGTAGGCGACGAAGGGATGTTGTGCCGCCTCGGCCTCCCGGTCGCCGACGGTGACGAAAGAAGGCACGTCGTCGGCATCATACATCGCGTTATATGGTGCAGGCGCGAGGAAGGGGGGGTGCGGGCGCAACAGGCTCGTGTGTAAAAACCAGGGGCGGCGCTCCGGG